>CAZZLA010000019.1:0-11899 GCA_964655035.1 uncultured Candidatus Bathyarchaeia archaeon
CAGCATAAGGCATTTATGAATCCTTAATACTGAACTTTCCTTCAAAACTCTCTTTTCGTCATTCCACGCGCGACATATTACAATTGAGCCCCTTTCCTTTTAAAATAGGAGCCTCTGAGTTATTAGGGGTTCGACTTGCATTGAATTTGCTTCAGAAGTTCAGGCAAGCACTTCTTGTTTTGGCTCTGGCTCCTCTGTATTATCTTGAAGAAAGGAGAAAGCCAGTTTTCTACGTTTCTGTTTGCGCTATGCCAAAAAACTAAAATGATGATGTGAAACACAAAATATTGGGCTGAAAAGATTGCAATGCAGACTCTTTAAAAAAGCTGCAGACGTAATTCGGATTTTCTTCGCTAAGCAACAGCGAAGTCGGAAGATGCACTTTGCCCTTAGACGCTATCTGTTTTTCATGTTTTCTGCAATGCTGATTTTCTCTATGCTTTCTTTTGAGGTTCAGGACGTTAAATGTAAGAGTCGTCTCTTCTCATTCGTGCAGATAGGAGATACGCAGGGGGCGAATGCGTCGCAACTTCAGAGTGTAGTAGATTTTGTGATTGGCAACAGAACTCATTTTGACATTCAGTACGTAGTTCATATGGGCGACATTGTTGAGGTTTACCATAACAAGACGGACTGGGAGATGAAGAATGCTGCTTTCTCGCAGCTGACAGGTGTTTTGCCCTTTGGATGGTTGACGGGGAATCACGACGGCGAGTCACAAAGGTACCTGGGGGCCAATTTCTACGCGTTCAACGTATCGAACTACCCGAACATGACTTCATCTTACGATCAGGGACGCAACACTGCACAATCCTTCAACTTCAGCGGCGCCGAAATTCTGTTTGTGAACCTTGAATACTTCGCTAACGAGACTGCTTTTGAATGGTTTGAAAATCTCTACGACAGTTACGATAAAGCGACGGTGATATTCTCGACACACAGCTACCTTGACTTCACGGGAAATTATACGGAAGACACCTTAAACTCCACCTATTTGGATGCCTTTCCGCGTGTCAAGCTTGTTCTGTGCGGACACATAGTTTACGCTTTAAACCGGGAAGTGAACGGCAGACAAGAAATTCGCTTCAATTATCAACTGGTACCTGGCTATGTTCCGGACCTTAGCGATTTTGTAAGGGTTTACACGGTTTTCGATGATGGAACTGTGGATGCCGTAACCTACAGTCAACTCAGAAACCATTTTTTGACAGATTCTTCAAACCAGTTTTCTTTCAGGCTTTTCACGTCAGCGACGCCAAGTCCGTCGCCGACAGCATTAACTTCACTAACGCCTACTTTGGAACCCACAGCGGATCCCTTGCCATCAGTTACGCCTGCACCAGATTCTACAGTGCCCTTTTCATCATCTTCTCCAGCACCTGCAATCCCAGAGTTCTCATCACGGGTGATTCTGCCTTTGCTTTTTTTAGCTGTTATCAGCTTGATTTTGTTGGTTTACTTCAGGAAACGCACTCAATAGTTTAACATTATGCTCTTATTGATGGAGATTTTTCGCTATCTCACACTTACTTTTCCTTCTTTCAATTCTGTGACTCACCGAATGCTGAGAAGGTGCGCGCGATTTTTTATTGATGTGGGTTCTTGTTATTTGTTTTTCAGAGATAGTTTTAAGTGAGGTGGCTGTGCTTATTCGATTGTGATTTGGCTTGGATCTATCGGCGCTAACTAGTTTGGATTTTTCCGTGTTGACTGGGTTGGCTCCGTATATCTTGATTTTCGGCGGGGTCGTGGCTATTTCGAAGCTGCTTGGCTTCTTCATAAAAGGTTCAGCGGGCAAGGTTCTGAAGGGGCTTGGGTATCTCGGGATTCTTGTAGGAGCCCTGCTGTTGGCCACCGGAGTGGTGGTTCTGCTTGACCAGGCGTGGAGCATTGACGTTTGGGTTTTGCTGGTTGTCACGGGTTTGGGGTTGGTGCTTAAACCTTTGAGCAAGGTTCCTTTCAGTGCGTTGCTTGGGCTGATTGTGGGCTTGGTGTGTGCGGGGCTTCTTTATTTGTATTTTCCTCTGCCGGCGACTGTTTTGGGCGTTTCGTCTCTGTGGATTTATTTAGCGGTGTTTCTTGTTCCGGCTTTGATCGTATTTGTGATTTTCAAGTTTGCGGAGGACTTGGCTAAGCTTTTCGGGATGGTTTTGGGTTCTTGGTCCGTGTTAACCATTTTAGGCTTTCTATGCATAGCTCAGGGAATCCTGCTGCTACTTAACCAGAGCCTTCTCTCGCTTTTTGCTTGACAGCGCTTAAGGCCGTTAAGCTATACTGTACGCGCGCGAATTGAGCTGGAAAAACACGCTTTTGTGTCGGGCAAGCGCGCGCTTCCTTGTCTATTTAACTCAGTATTAAGCGTAGCCATAGAATTCAAGAGAAAATAGCCAACAAATGAGGTTGCTAAGGACATAAAAAACGTAAATATCCTGCACACGAGCTTGCGTTGTTTAAGCAAAAAATTCGAACAAATATATCTTTCGCGTTGAAGGTATATTTTACGGAGAGTAAGCTTGCCAAAATCGCGTGTGATTAGGGAAAAATCCTTGAATGGGGAGATTCACTTCATTCTCCCAGAGTCAAAGTCTGATGAGAATAAGAAAAATGCAGAAAATTTCGATGAGGCTGAAATAAGAAAGCTCATGAAAAAAGAAGCCGCGAAACCGCTTCTACTTTTACGAGAAGAATAATGGGTAACGCCTAGGAATAGCGCGCCCTAAAGGTGAAAAGCACGAGTTTATGAAAATCAGAAGGCAACGGGAGTTTTTTCTTGAAGGGTTGACGAGTATCGTGCGCGCCTACGTTAGGTGCCAAACCTTTAACGTTTAGACCAGATGAAGTTACGCGCCTTCTTATTTTATATTAACTGTTTCTTTGCGAATGACGACGTAAGGTTCTTGTTTCTTCCTTTTAATGTACAGGATGAACACGATTAACGCTGCAAGGACGACTATAAATATAAACATGACAACATTGTCGGCGCTCACAGTCGCTTCTGACGTGCTGAATCTTTCTTGCAGGCTCTTGAGGTCATTCTTCAACTCAGTGTAAGTCTGGTTTAATGCGGTGTAAACCGCCTGAAGTGTGTTGTAGCTTGCTTGCAGGTCATAGCGAGTGGTGTTTAGTTCGTTGTAATTCGTCTGCAAATCTCCGAGGTCGCTGGTCTTAGCATTATAATTAGCGTTTAATGTGTCATAGTCATTTGAAAGCTCGTTGTACTTGGCTAACAACGCTTCATAAGTTGAAACTTGACTGTTGTACTCGTTTATCAGATGCTCGTGTTCGCTGAGTAGCGCTGTGTAATTAGCCTTGTGTTCGCTGAGCAGCGCTGTGTAATTAGCCTTGTGTTCGCTGAGCAGCGCTGTGTAATTAGCCTCAAAACTAGTGTAGTTAGCCAATAAACCGTCATACTCCCCCTGCAATGTTTCGTAATCTCCTTGGAGACTATTGTAGTTTGCCAAAATCTCATTGTACAAGGTTTGCATTTCACTGAAAGTCAATTCGCTAACACGAGTAGTATAGAACTTGTAAGACAAAGTATCTGTAGTTTGGTCTGTTTGAACTGTTATTATGCAGTAAAGTGTTCCTTTCGCTTGTTCAGGCAACAGAATTGGAATCTGGCTTGTTGGAAGACTCTGGTTTTCGTACAGTATACCCCAACTCAAAGGCTGGTTTTTGATGAGTTGTAAAGTCGAATTCACTGGAGCATAAACGAGTACTCCAATATTTATCGAGCTAAGATCAGTGTTTGCAGTTATTGTTGCGTTGTGCGTTATGGCTATATTGGAATGAGCTTCCTCGGGAAATGTCAAATAAATCGTGACACCACCACCGCGGAATGATGCAGTGGCGGTCGAAGCGTCCACACCATATACTAATCCAGAAAATAAAAGCAACGTAATAAGAAAGCAGCCTGTTTTTTTGATTTGCATCAGACTTTCATTAAAGCTAGGTAAAAGATAGTATTTATCATTAACTAATTATAAATCAATTTTCGGCAGAAATAGAGCCATGGCTGGGGATTACGTTCTAATTCAACCAACCCAAAACGGATTAACCTCTCCAAGGGCAAGGTTGGAAGACCAAAAATAGCCAGAGTAAGGATAAGGATGAAATGGTATGAGGGGTGGCTTAAAGATAGTTTGGGTTGAAACAGTTGAGTTAAGTTTACAGTTTGGGTTTGAGAAGGCGGTTCAGGGCAGGTTTTTTCCCAAACATTAATGATGGTGAAGCAGTTTATGAAGTTGAGTGTTTGGTGGGTTCATTGGCTGGTGAGGAGTCTGAAGTTAAGGATGCTGGACAGCGCAGGGTTGAGTTTAGTTTTCCTATTCTGACTGTGCGGACGCAGGTGTTCTCCGGGGTTTTTGACAGGCTTGGCGCTCTTCGCGTTTCGCGTTGGGCTTCTTGGCCGGCTTTGATTATTGTGCCGGTTGTGGCGGGGGTTGGGCTTTATCTGTTGATTAGTAGTCTTTTTGCTTTGTTGTGGAATCCTGCGGCTGGCGAAGCGGCTCGTGAGGCTGGTTTGGGGATGTATCTTTTTTTGCCCGGGGTTAATCCTTTCCTGCCTTTGTTGTATGGGTGGTTTGCTATAGTCTGCGCTGTTGTGATTCATGAGGGCGCACACGGGGTTGCGGCTAGAAGTCTTGGGTTGAAGGTTAAGTCGAGCGGTTTGCTTTTCTTTCTGTTTGTTCCTATTGGTGCTTTTGTGGATGTTGATGAGGAGCAGGTGAAGAAGGCGTCAGCTAGGTTTTCGTCTCGGGTTATGGCTGCGGGGGTGGGTGCTAATGTTGTTGTTGCGGTAGCGTGTCTTATCGGGGTTTTGGTGATTGTTAGTGGGTTGACTCCGATTATCGATGGCGTGTTTGTCGGTAACGTTGAGGGGGGATTGCCTGCTGAGGCTGGGGGATTGTTGCCGAATGACGTTTTTGTTACGGTGGATGGCGTGTTGGTTAACAGTATTGCTGATTTGAGGGCGATATTGGACAGTAAGACGGCGGGCGAAATGGTGGATGTGACGGTGGCTAGGGGTGACATGTGGCGGGATCGGTTTTCAACCGTTGTGAATTTGACGGTGTCGGAGAATCGCACGGTCATGGGTGTTAGCGCGGGTGATTTGTTGCTTGAGGAGCGGTTGCGTATTTATCAGAATGTGACTCTGCAGGGGCTTTCGTTGTATTTGATTCCGCCTTCTTTGGCTTCGGGTTTGGTGCCGTTTTCGGATTCCTTGTCTTCCTTTTACACAAGTTGGTTGGGGCAGGGCTGGCAGGTTTGGGCTAACGTGCTGTTTTGGGTGTGGTTCGTCAACGTTAACCTTGCGGTGTTCAACGCCTTGCCAATTTATCCTCTGGATGGCGGACGCATGTTCAACATCGCGTTAAAAAGGGTTATCCGCCGAAAAGACGGCGAGAAGCTGATTTCCGCAATAACAATCGCGGTTACAGCGGCTTTGGTTCTTGTCC
This sequence comes from uncultured Candidatus Bathyarchaeia archaeon, assembly GCA_964655035.1. Taxonomy (GTDB): domain Archaea; phylum Thermoproteota; class Bathyarchaeia; order Bathyarchaeales; family Bathycorpusculaceae; genus SG8-32-3. The sequence goes on from CAZZLA010000019.1 coordinate 5,460, forward strand.
TGGCGATGATAATTCTGATTCCTTTTGTTACATGAGGAATACTGGGAAAAAGCGTGCGTATAGACATAGGAGCTGAAAAGAGTATCTGCTAATTTGATTGATAATATGGGCGTACTATTATTCACGTTTTTCTCCAACAGTGATCAAGAAAATATCTTACAAGCGCGTCGGAGAAATAACACCTATGCCATTGAGCAGGAAAGGGTACGTTTTTCTAATAGGCGCTTATCCTGTTGTGCAGCTGACTTCGTCTTCTTCTTCGTCAATTTGTTCAAGCTCTGCTTTTCGAGATAGTTTTGTGACCGCGCATTCATTGCCTGTCCACCACATGCACTTATTGAGTTGACACCCGATTGACATTCCATCCTTATACATTAGTGGGCACCGTCTTGTTTTTTTCTTTATTCCATCGTCAAAACAAATTTCGAGTGTTTTCTTCAGACGCTTTGAAACTCCGTTGAGAGCGCTGCCGTTAAGCGTTTCAATTACTCCCTCACTGCGTAAGAGGTCTGTTAACGTAACTATGCCAACAAGTTTACCCTCGTCAACCACTGGCAACTTTTTGATGTTCCACTCCAGCATTATTTTAGCAGCATTTCCAGCCCGCATATTTGGAGAAGCATTTACCAAAGGCTTCGTCATGATGTCATCGGCTCTTACCTGCCCTGGAGCTACACCCTTACAGATAACCCGCTTTAACATGTCCCTCTCAGTTATTATCCCCACGGGTTTGCAGTCATCCACAATAATAATACAACCAATCTGATACTTATTCATGAGCATCGCTACCTCTCGTGCAGAATCATCCAACCCTGCAGTTCTAACCTCCTCGACCATTATCTTTCTGAGTTTTTGTGACATCGTTATCACTAAGTAGTTTTAGCTTTTGTTTGGACTTTAATCTAAAGTTTGTGAATTTGAAAACAAAATCAAGACTTGCTTTTTACGAGCGCGTATGTGTGGCAGATTGAGTTACAGAGTGTCAGACTGAGGCACGTGCGTGCGCTTGCAGGCTAATAAAGTTAGTTGAGAACAGGTTTTTTAGTCGGGAAAAACGGTTTCTCAATTCCCCCTTAAACGTCCGAACAGACACGTCCAAACAGAACCTGAATCCTAATCTTTGTTTCATAATCATTAACAGCATCAACCTTACACACTCTATTTGAGGAAAGAGCCTGATGCCTAAACATCCAGATGAAGGACCGAAAAGAAGGTTCGTCTTACCCTTCGCTACGCCTAGCGCTAAAAGACCCAGAGCTTTCACAAAAAACATGGAAAGGGCAGCCATTCTATACATAGCTGAATCCAACAGGAAAAAAGGCGAAAGCCACGTTCTAAAGAAAAAAGACGAGAAAATCGTCTTCATAAGCGAAGCCTGCTATCCAATCTGGCTGATTCCCCACGGTGGAGCAACGCTGCTATTCGACGGCCTCGGACTTACTTCACACGTGCTTTCCTACGATGTGATACCAGACATTGAAGTCTTTAACGAGAATATACGGGAAAACAGCAAAGCAACGGAAGCCTACGCTGCCGCCCTCGCTCGAAACGTAGATTATTTCAGAAGCTTCATAGGCACGGAAGAAAGAAGGATAGAGGGCCTGATCACCAACTCCGACTTCATAAAAGATTTCAAGACCTACCTTCCAGAAATGAAAAGAACAAGAAGACGATTCACAACCAAAGTTACTTTAACGGCTACGATTGAAGAGTGTGATATCCAAGCAGCCGTCGAAGAGCTCTCAAACCTAAGAAAAAAAACCCGCAAAGACATAGAAAGCATAGATGGCAGCATGAAGCTGCTAAACACAACCACCGAGCGAAGAATCAAAGCAATTCGAGAAGAAATCAGAAAAAGCCAAAAAAGGTACAGCAAACAGATCGAGAGAATTAGGCCTAAAGTGAAAAGGAAAATACTGCAAATAAATAGAAAATACACTCTAAAAATCGCCAGAAAAGCCAAAAGATTCAAAAAAAGACTTCAAATCCTCCACGGAAATCAAATCAAACTTGAAGCAACTCTGAGACACCTGAAAACGGAAGCCAAAAAATGCGAAACAAGAATGGATCATAGCAGAAAAGGCAAAGAAATCCAATGGAGCCTCAAACTCGAAAGAATCGAGAAGAAGCTTCCAACCCTCAAAGAAAAAATCGAAAAAAACATCAAAAGATTGCGGAACGTTGAAGATGCTCTAAAGCTTGAAGTAGCCAGACAGAAGACGGGAAGTTACGAACAAGTCGAAGCTGTCAACAAAATATTTTTAGACCTTCAAGCCTCCAGAGACGCCGAAATTACTATGAAGCGACGAGAAATCGCCACCTTAACGGACCTCACCTCTCATATCATGAGCCTAATGCAGGAAATGATTCAGACGAAAAGAGTGTTCCTGAAAGAATTCGACGAATTAATCAAGTCTGGAGGTAAATGGAGGCGGGGGTTGGTGTACATTCCGTTCTACATCACCCGATACGAAAAGGGCGACAAGAAGAGATACGTTGTATACCCTCCATCAACAGTCGGAAACATGGGAATTCTAACGAAAATGAAGGGAGCACTTGGTGCTGCGAAAGTGAAAGCCCTACTTCAATCCCGCTCAATGGTTATGACGACATTCTTGAATAAACTGGCGCAACTCATCGAAAAAAACCCGATGCTTGAAAAGGACATTACAGAAGCAGGTATCGAAGCCAGTGTGGTCTTGAAAAAACGGTTGCGGGTAGGCGTGAAAAAAGGATTGAAAGGACTGGAAAAAGAAAACTGGATCTCAAAAAACGAACTTGAAGCTTTCAGCAAACTTCTGTACATTTACACTGGTGCTGCACAACAATAACTGAAACCAAGCATTGAGGCAGTGCGCCCTAGAGTTTCGAAGCGCGCGATGATACAGATATTAATTGGGGTTTTGTTCTCTTGGAGGTATGAATGGAGTAAAGAAACGCGTTGGCCTTGCGCCGATTTTGTTTATGGGCGGTTTGTTCGTTTTTGTTGATTTTTTGGCTTTTTGGGTGACGGGTCCGTTTGAGGATGTTGGGGCGGTCGCGTTTCAGAATCCAGGTGACCCGCTGAATCTGGTGTTCTTTATTGTTGTGCTGCTTGTTTTCACCGCTATTATCCTGTTGATCATAAGGCTTAGAAAGAAGCAAGCGTTGCGGATCATCTTTCTTGGCGCGGCCACCCTGTTGATCTTTTACGTGCTTTATCCTGTGCTGTTCATTCTTGTGGCAAACGATGTCTTAGCTCTGAGTTTGTCGATGATAGGTGCGGCGTCGCTGTTGGTGGCTCTTGTGAAGAAGCCGGAATGGTACGTTATAGATGCGGTGGCGTTGCTTATCGGGGTGGGGGCTGTCGCGATGATAGGTATTTCGTTGGACATTTGGATAGTGATTGTTTTGCTGATTGTTATGGCGGCGTATGACGCGTTATCTGTTTACAGAACCAAGCATATGATTGATCTTGCGGACAGTGTTATGGATCTGAATCTTCCGGTCATGTTTGTTGTTCCGAAGAAGAGAGGGTACTCTTTGCTTGAGAAAAGGAAGGGGTTGAAAGAGAAACTGAAGGATGGGGAGGAGCGGGAAGCGTATTTCTTGGGGGTGGGCGACGTTGTCTTTCCAGGAATTTTGGCGGTGGCCGCCTTCCACAGTTTGGTTACGAACGGGTTGATCATGGCGGTGTCAGTGTTGACCGGCACGCTTCTGGGTTTCGTTCCCCTTATAATGTACGTGGTTAAAGGGAAGCCTCAGGCGGGCTTGCCTTTCCTTTGCTCAGGTGCTGTTTTGGGTTATGTGGTTGCGGGTTTCCTCCTGTTTGGACTGCCGCCTGTTTGAGCGGTGCTTTTTTCAAGTGGGTTGATGCGGTGTTGGAATCTAAAGGCGCGCGCAAATAACTTTAGGGTTATACTTCTGCAGGAGAGAGTTTTTCGCTTACGGCTCGATTGATAGCTTTTACGTATCTATTTGTTAGGTCTATTATGTCGTTGTTTGAGGTGCCAGAGCTGCCGTATAGATGACCGTTTACGCCGCTTCTGAATAATACCGTCATTTCTTTCCCGTCTTTTAATTTGATTTTTAACTGAGTGAGATTAGCGAAGGTCTGCGTTTCGGCATAAGCTTCAGAGATATTCTCGATTGGCGTTTCACCTATTATCTTTTCTTGGTCTAAGAGCAACAGGCGTTTGTTTGTTAAGGCTAAGGTTGCTCCCCACCCAGTCTTTCCTTCGTTGATAATCAATTCTTCGCCAAGTTTCAATTTCACTTGTATATCCCTGTATAGTGTATTAGCCTCAAAGTTACTATTATAAATTAGTCCACGCGCTACAATAAAGTAGCGAAAAAATTATAGCTCGCGCTCCAAGTTTCTGAAAGGCACGTGAAAACTCCTATCCCTAATTTCATTGGATTGATCTAGTTGAGAGAGGTTTCATGTTGCTTATAAATTCATAAATTATAATTCCGTGAGTCTCTAACTTGCTTTTGCTGTATGCTTGCCTTTCTTTGGTATCAGTATTCCGATAAACTGATTGAGAGAAAAACATTTGTAGGTATGTGAAGCATATTCTTGGAATAGTTCAAAAACGGGTCGCGAGACTGCTACATTTGGAGCCACGATTGATTGAACAAGCGCCATTCAATTCTAGTCCTAACAATTGGAATTCTAATAATCTCACTTGCTGTTACAATTCTTCTGACTAAGTCAAGTTCAGATCCTCCATCGTGTTACTTAGGCGTTTCTTTTTGCGGAAATACTGTTGCTGAAGCTAAATTGCTAATTGACAAAGTAAAAAGCTACACCAATCTCTTTGTTCTTCAGTCAGGTCCCATAAGCAGAAATGAAACCGCGACAGACGAAATCTGCAATTACGCAGTAGCGTCCGGACTAAAAATAATCGTGTATTTCGGCGATCTAGATCCCAAGTGGTTGACAAACGAAACAATGTGGCGCGCTTCGTGGATAAATACGACAAAACAACGATGGAGAGACAGCTTCTTGGGTATCTACTATTACGACGAAGTAGGCGGGCTCTACTTGGATACCGACAAAAACGCAACCCGCTGGCGCCTGCCCCCTAACTCAACCTACGATACTATAGCGGAAGATTTCATAAACCGCCTTCGAAGAGAGCCAGGAGCCATTGCCTTAAAAGCCAATTCCTCAACGATCTTCGTGTCAGACTACGCACTATATTGGTTTGACTACCTTGGAGGCTTTGATGTAGTTCTAGCTCAAGCTGGTTGGAATCACACATTTTCGCAAGACATAGCCCTTCTAAGGGGCGCCGCAACAATTCAAAGCAAAGACTGGGGAACGATAATCACGTGGAAATACACCCAACCGCCTTACCTAGACAGCGGACCCGAAATCTACAAGCAAATGCGCACTTCATACGAAGCAGGCGCAAAATACATTGTGGTTTTCAATTATCCGTACGAAGAAGGCAACACTTTTGGAACATTGGGCGATGAACATTTTGAAGCCATCGAGAAACTCTGGAATGAGATAAAAAACGGCAAAATCACACACAGATCGATCAAAGCTGAAGCCGCATTGATTCTGCCAAGAAATTATGGATGGGGAATGCGAAACCCCCACGACACAATCTGGGGTTTCTGGGGACCTGACGAGAAGTCACCTCAAATCTGGGAAATAAGCAGAAAACTCTTGAGCCAATACGAATATTCATTAGACATAATCTACGGCGATCCCAACTTTCAATACATAGAGAAATACTCACATGTTTACTTCTGGAACTCCACAGTCTACTAAAACAAGAAGAAGCTTTTAATCAAAAGCGTGCGCTAACTGGAAGAGAATATTGAAACCGCCATCACCATACCCGTCAACCTTAGCGAGTATTAAAACTGAGTAGCGTCTGATCTCTACCTTGCCGATTTTTCTCAGAACTTCGTATCTTGCCTGCTCAACCATAATCTGATATTAGAAAATAGCCAAATATATTGGTTCACTTACTTTTCTTCTCGTTTCCTATTAGATTTAAAAAGGAAATATGATAAATAGACATGGAATAGAGAAATCAGTTCCTATTCACGATAGTTGCAATAGGGAGGTGATTGTTTGAATTATAAAGAAAGACAGGAGATAATAGCTAAATCACCTATTTCATTTGGCTATTTGAAGAGGTTTAATCTCGGAGCTGGGATCCTTCACTTATCACAGGGAATGCTGATGCTTGTTCTGGGTACACTTTTGACGTGGGAAAGAGACATATACACATTCTACTTGAAACTCGAGGTAACCACTGGACCCCCATTAGTTTTCAACATAGCTCCGGACCCACAGGTCTTCTTCACCCTTAGCTATCTAGGCGTAATCGTTGCTTCATTTCCATTGCTTTCGGCTCTTGCGCACTTCCTGATTGCGTACCCAAAAAACAAGGACTACAACGAAAACCTGAAGAAAGGAATGAACCCGTATCGCTGGT
>CAZZLA010000020.1:0-2798 GCA_964655035.1 uncultured Candidatus Bathyarchaeia archaeon
CTTTTCGGGTTCTTTTGTCCATCTGTTTATTTGGATTCCGCTGCCGACTATGACAAGCTCGTACTCGGTTATGTTCTTCACTTTGTCTTTTTTGAGGTTGATTACTTTAACGTCTAATCCTTCTTGGCGGAATACATCAGCAATCTCCTCTGAGGTCATTTCTGTTGCCCCGTACCGAGTCCCGTAAACAATCAACGCTTTAACCATTAGTCCACACCCCCCTTCTTCCATGTTTCGCTGCTTGGCTTAATACGTGTTCCGATAATCCCCGCGGCAAAGCCGAATACTGGCGGGAACAAACCTCCGCCAACAAGAAGCATGACAAGTGACAACAGAATCAGAACTGTGCCGCCATGTCTTCGCTGAACAAACTTGGCCGCCCATACCGCAACTAAGAGGCCGAAAATGACCGTGAGCACTCCAGCTACGAGGAAACTAGGAACGAGTGTCATGGCAGGCTCGCCGGCTAACACCGGCAACTCGGGCCAAGCCTCAATAACGATGCCACTCGGAGCGACGTTGCCCTGAAGCATTTCACCTGGTCCGTGAGACACGCCGCCGAGTCCAGCAAAAACACCAAGTGCCGAAGCTGCAATTCTCGTCTTGCTCAGTCCGCTCATTGGTTTTTTACCTCGGGCTGTTTTTGCTCAATTGGTTTCTGAATTTCGTCTTCCCCGAGGTCTATTCGAAGAACGCCGTTCTTGCCGACGACCTCTAGGATCACGCCTTCCGTAAACGTGGCTTGCACTAATTTGCCTATGGTGCCTTCTAATAGGACGCTGTCGCTGGAGCCGTTGGTTAAAGTGACGTTCTTGAGGTTTCTCTTCGATTTGAGCTCTAGGGAGAAGACGCGTTGTTTAACGCTTGTTTTTCTTTCCATTCTTGGTGCCTCGCCTTCTGATAAGGCGCCAACGGTGATTAGTTTTATTTGACGAGGATGCTTAGAAGTAAGCATTGGTGTGAAGAGTTTAGCTTTGGTGATGTGGAATTGGAAAATGAAGCAGGGGTCGAAAAGCTGTTTTTTGAGCTTGCCAGCGAAAGCAGGCTCAGCATACTGCGTGAGCTGCAAAAAGAAAACCTCAAGATGCAGGAGATCGCTCGTCGACTGGATGTGACTGCCACGGAAGCTTTCAGGCAATTGCAACGTCTGAGTGAAGCGTTGTTGGTTCAGAAGCAGCCTCTCGGCACTTTTGCCCTCGCGGAGTACGGCAGATTGGTGTTGCAGCTTTCTTCTTCTCTAGAATTTGTTTCCAAACACAGAAATTACTTCTCCACACACAATATAATGCGGCTTCCTTCCCACTTCTTGAACAGGTTAAGCGAGCTTTCGCATGCAGATTTAGTGATGGATACGATCGAAAGCTTGAACAGGGGTGAACGCGCGTTCATGGAAGCTGAGCAGTACGGGTGGGGAATAGCAGAAGGCGCCATCCCTGAGCATATGGGTCTAATAATGGATGAACGAGTTCAGAAAGGGTTAAAACTTAAGTTCCTCATTCCAGAAAACCGACTTTCAGCAAACGTAAGCCCACCCGCGATGGCAAGAAACTTGGAAGTGAGATGTCTTTCCGACCTTCCCGTATTAGTTGTCCTTACTGAGAAAGAGGGAAGTGCATGCTTTCGCCAAGTCGGAGGAAGGATGGATTACGCAGGCTTTTTCGGAAAGGACTCAGCGTTCCTCAACTGGATTAAAGACCTGTTTCTCTACTACTGGGATCAAGGAAAAAGAATATAGTGTTCGAGACCCGCTATCCACCGGTCAGGTTCTGAATAAACTTCAAAACGATCTTAGGTTGACTCACTGCAATCTTCAACGTTACGCCAGGATTCTTAATGAAATTGATTAAAGACAACTTCTTGTATCTTCGGACAGCAATCGCAGCAATTTCTTTCACCTCAGACGGCGAAAAGTCTTCGGTTCTTATCAAGGGCATGCCACGCGTCTGCCTAACCTCGGCGAAAGCTCGAGACGTCAAATTCCCCTCAATATAGCCCTTCTCCATGCATTCCTTGTACAGGCGAGTTCCCAACGACGGCGTTGCCACATGAAGAAGCATACCAACGTCAAAATCCCGCTTAAGCCTAAGCGCAAGCTCCACGGTCTTCAACATGTCTTCCTTCGTTTCACCGGGAAAACCAATAATGTAAAACGCCGCTGTTTTCAATCCGATGTCCTTGCACATTTTGGCGACGTTCACCACTTTCTTCAAGTTAAGGCTCTTACCTATAACGTTGTTTAAGACGCATTGGTCTCCGGATTCGATGCCGAAGAAGACGCTTTGGCACCCTGACCGCTTCATCTTCTTCAAAAGGTTCAGGGTCAGGTAGTCGGCTCTTATGCCGTTCGGGGTTTCCCAGTTAAACCTGAGGCGTTTTTCAATTATCTTGTCGCATATGGCTTCAAACCGTTTCATGTCGAATGTGAGGTTGTCATCCTCAAAGAATATGGTCTTGACGCCGAACTTGTTCATTAAGTACTCTATATGATTTATAACGTAGTCCACAGCGTGGGCGCGGAACATTTTTCCCATATGTAGGTGAACCGAACAGAAGTTGCAGTTAAATGGGCAGCCCCTGCTGGTTATCATGGAAACCGCCCTGTCCTTGAAGCTGCGGTACTCAATCTTTCCAGGGATGAGATACTGTTCCATGTCCACTAAATGGTAAGCAGGATAAGGAAGCTCATCCAAATCTTCAATGAAAGGTCTCAGCGCGTTCTGCTTTATTGCTCCGTCATCTTGGCGGTAGGCGATTCCCTGCACATTGCTTATCTTCTTTTTGCCCTCAACGCACTTGGC
>CAZZLA010000020.1:2808-11786 GCA_964655035.1 uncultured Candidatus Bathyarchaeia archaeon
TGAGCGCCGCGAGCAGCTCCGGGAAGGCGATCTCTCCTTCGCCAATCACCGCGATATCGATGTTCTTCGCCTCTTCCAAGAATTCGACGGGCACAACGGTGATGTGTGGGCCGCCAACCACGGTTAAAATGTTTGGGTCCACCTCTTTGGTGATGTCGCCGACTCTGATTGCGTTCTCCGCTTGGCACGTGAAGGGAGCTGCTATGCCCACGATGTCTGGTTTTCTCCGCCGTATCTCCTCCCTTATCTTACCGTAAGGCATGCCTACTTCAAGCGTGTCTCCAACCTTTAGGAACGAAGAGTCAGTCATGAACGCATCCAGAATTTCCACCTCGTAACCTGACCTCTCCAGCACAGCGGCAATGTACATCAAGCCGAGAGGAAGGTTCCCCGCAGGAGGGTCTGAGCCGGGATAAAACAGTTGCGGCGGGTTGATGAGGAGCACTTTCATCGTTTTTACCATTAGGTATAAGTGGCATTTCTGAAATATTTAAACTAGTTTATGAACAGATGTATCGTTTGAATCTCATGTAATTTAGCAAAGGCGATAGTTAATGAGCGAAAAAGTGGTAGTGGCTTGGAGCGGGGGCAAAGACAGTGCTCTGGCGCTTCACGAAATTCTAGAATCCGGCAGATACGAGGTTCGGGAACTGCTGACGACGGTTACCCGAGACGATGATAGAATAAGCATTCACGGCGTGCGGAGCGTTTTGCTTGAGCAACAGGCGAAAGCTTTGGGGTTGCCTCTGGAAAAAATGTTCATCTCAAAAGGCGCTTCTGACGAGGAATATGAAAACGAGCTGCTTAAAGCGCTTAGGAGGCAACGAGATACAGGCGTTTCTTCTGTGGTGTTCGGCGATATTTTTCTGGAAGATGTGAGAAAATATCGTGAGCGGATATTGGTGCAGGTGGGTATGAACGGTGTTTTTCCGTTGTGGAGAAAGGATACGTATGCTCTCTCGCGCAGGTTCATTAAATTGGGCTTCAAGGCGGTAATTACGTCAGTTGACTCCGAGGTTCTTGCTAATGATTTTGTGGGAAAAGAGTATAATGAGCGGTTTTTGTCCGACCTTCCAGAGGGTGTGGATCCGTGTGGCGAAAAAGGTGAATTTCACTCATTCGTTTATAACTGTCCGATTTTTCATGAGCGGGTATCTTTCGCAAAGGGCGTGAAAGTGCTGAGGGAAAACCGTTTTTACTATTGCGATTTGATACCTGTATAACTGAAAAAAATTGAGTGGAAAAATAAAAGTGGGGTTCTACGCGCTTTAGTGGACATGCTTGTTTGCCGTGGTTTTGTGTTAAACGGTGGTTTTGCCGCGTTTTCTCAGGTCGAGCGCTGCCACTGTGACGATTGCGATTATTATGATTACGACGAGAATTATGCCGACGGATGTGGCGTCGAGGCCTCCTTTACCACTGGTGTTCATTTCGTTTAGTGTGACTTTAATTGTGCCTATGTCTGTTTTGATGGTGGCTATGTCGCCTTGGATTCCAGCTATCGTGCCTTCTAAATCGATTAGTGTTGTGCTTATGGTGACGATGTCTCCTTCCATAGCGGTTACTTTCGCTTGAATGTTGTTTATGCTTGTTTCGATGTTGCCGATGTCGTTTTGAATGTTGACTACGGTGCCGTTCAGCTCAACCATTACGCTGTTTATCTGGTTCAGGTTGACCTGTATTTGGCCTATTTTAGTTTCGATTGTGACTATGTTTTCATCAATGTCGGTTACGATTGCGTTTATGTTCTCCAGAGACACTTGGATTGTGCCCACATCAGTTTTGATGCATGCTACGTCGTTCCGTATCTCGGTTATCCAAGCGTTCCACCCTGTTAGGGTCTGGCTTACCGGGAAGGATTTTAATGCCGTGCCTTTAACCGAGAGGTAGTCTGCGTCAGCGACCATGCGTAGTTGCCTGCTGAAGCGTTGCATGGGATGGTGTAGGGTATCCTGTAGAGTCCTGTGTCAACATGCTGCACTAAACTTGTTAGGTTTGCTTATTATGCTCCGTCGAATTATAAGCTGGCGTTGACCGTCGCGTCTATTGGGGCACCTAAAAGCGAAACGAGGACGTAGAAGTCGGCTGTTTCGCCTCTGAAGTGTGTTGACCCGACATCTGCCTCAACGAAGTTTGACTTCTGGCTCTGAAGAGATTGTGATGCAAGCTTGGCTGAGCGAAACGAAAGCGGTCGCTAGCAGTAGCATTTAGTGTACATGCTAGAATGGAGATGAACGCGCGTGTTTTCTTGGATTTCAGTATTTCCATTAGGGTCTTCTCCTTTCCTTGGTTAAATTTTGTTTTTTTGCACACTTAACCTATGTTTCGAATTAAGAATATTGCACACAAGAATATAGAATAACTAAGTATACGTTTCCAAAGAATCTGCACCTAAGTGAAGTCATTTACCTTTAGCTGCGGTTTACAAAAGGTTCATATGATTAATTTTCAAAATAATAGTTCAAGGTGATTTAATGCCGAAAATTCTTGTGCTCTATTACAGTCGAAGCGGAAACACGGAGAAAATGGCTAAAGCCGTAGTTGAAGGCGCCAAAAGCGTTGGCAACGTGGAAGTTGAGCTAAGCTACCATGTTGACGCGGAAGACATGTCCAGGTTTGACGCTGTTCTCGTGGGTGCGCCTACGTACAATCATGAAATTCCAATGGACATGGAAAGGCTTTTTGAAGAAGCAGCCGCAAACGGCATAGATCTGAAAGGGAAAGTTGGCGCAGCTTTCGGTTCTTACGGTTGGAGTGGGGAAGCACCGAAGTTTCTTCTTGAAATCATGAAAAACAAGTTTGAAATGCAGGTATCGGAACCTCCGTTGTTGGCGAGGTATGTGCCTGACGAGAAGCTGCTTGGTATGTGCCGCGAATTGGGGAGGCGCGTTTCCGAAACCCTTATGCGCCAAGCTTAATATGTTTTAGGAGAGAGGAGAAGAGAAACTTGAGTTCAAACAATGAACTGCTTGATTTCATTAAGCGTCAGATAGTTATTGAGAAAGAAATCGTGGAATCGCTGAACAAAGGCATAGTGGACATCAAAAACCCGCCTGTCCGAGGCGTTTTGAAAGGAATATCCTTAGACTCCGTGAAGCACGCGGAACTCTACTCGGCTGCGGTTTCGCTTTTGACGAACGTTTCGCAAGCGTTGAAACAGGAAAACCTTGACGAACAAAGAGCCTTAGTTGAGAAGCACATCAAGATGGAAGCAGACCTCATCAAAAAACTGGAAAAAATCATGCCTGCAATCGAAAACAGCAAGGTGCAGTTCCTTTTGGAGTCGATTTTGGCTGATGAGCGAAGACATCACGCGTTGCTAAAACAGGTTTTAGAGATAATTGTTCACGGAGAAACCATAACGGAAGCGGACTGGTGGAAGATGCTGTGGGAAGATGTGCCGTTTCACGGCGCCCCAGGCGGCTAACCTGCCAACTTTTTTCAATTATTTCTCACTGCTTATAACTGAGACAAAACAGAAATAAGCCATCCCCTTTCTTTTTTCAATTAGGAAGTGTTCTTTGTGGGTCATCATGCTCACCACATGCAGATGTTTAAAAAAAATTCTGGATTTCCCTAGCCCTGACTGTTCCGATTCTGCTGCTTTCAGAAACAGTCCAGTCACTTCTCCACTTCACCGTAACCGTTCCGTTCCAACAGGAAATTCTGCTATTGCTGTCTGCATTAATCTACGTTTACGGTGGCCTGCCCTTCCTGCAGGGCTTGATTCAAGAACTCAGAAACAGGCAGCCTGGGATGATGACGCTTATAGGCACCGCCATCTCAGTGGCGTTCTTCTATTCAGCCGCAGCGGTTGTCATCATATCGGGTGTGGATTTCTTTTGGGATCTCGCCACGCTAATTGATGTCATGCTCTTAGGGCATTGGATAGAGGCGCGAAGTGTGCTTGGCGCTTCGCGGGCGCTTGAAGAGCTTGTTAGTATTATGCCGACCCAAGCGCATCTCGTAAAGAATGGAGACGTCAGTGATGTGCCAGTGTCGCAGCTAAACGCGGGTGATTTGGTGCTTGTTCGTCCTGGGGAAAAGATACCTTCTGACGGGATTGTGGAGGAAGGCGAGTCCTCGCTCAATGAGGCTCTTTTGACTGGCGAAGTCGAAACCTGTGCATAAGGAGAAAGATGGCAAGGTGATCGGTGGCGCCATCAACGGAGAAGGTGTATTGAGGATTCGGATAGAGAAGACGGGTGAAGCAACTTATCTGGCGGAGGTGATAAAGCTTGTTAAGCAAGCGTAGGAAAGCCGGTCCAGAACTCAGGACTTGGCGAACAGAGCCGCGGCACTGTTGTTCTACGCTGCCATGGGGTCGGGAATTATAACTTTCTTGGTGTGGTCAGTAGTGGCCACCACGGAGTTGGCACTTACCCGAACGGTGACTGTACTCGTTATCGCTTGTCCTCACGCTCTTGGGTTGGCTATCCCGCTGGTTGTAGCGCTTTCGACTTCGATAACTGCGAAAAGCGGAATACTCATCAGAGACAGGAAAGCCTTCGAAATGATGAGAAACGTAGATGCGGTTGTTTTTGACAAGACGGGCACGTTGACGGAAGGAAAATTCGGTGTCAGCGATGTCGTGGCTTATATCCCTGAAGAGAAACTCTTGGCGCTCACGGCAAGCGTGGAACTTAACTCAGAACACATTATAGCAAAAGCCATCGTGGATTACACTAACGAAAAAGACGTGAAAATCCCCGAGGCCAAAGTCTTCAAAGCGTTGCCGGGCAAGGGCGCCTACGGCCAAGTTACACACAGTGAGGTGTACGTTGGAAGCCCCGGTCTTCTTAAAGAGATGCAAATAGAAGTAAAAGATGAGAGAATCAAAGCCTTACAGGAGCAGGGCAAAACCGTCGTTTTCACCGTCGTGAACGGTAAACTGGCAGGTGCCTTCGCATTGGCTGACAAGATACGGAAGGAATCGAAGGAAGCCGTGGCGAAGCTGAGGGAGCTGGGTTTGAAAGTTTACATGCTCACTGGCGATTCAGAACCTGTCGCCAAGTGGGTTGCAAAAGAACTTGGCATAGACGAGTACTTCGCACAGGTTCTGCCGGGCCAGAAAGCCGAAAAAATCAAAACGTTGAAAGAAAAAGGCTACAGGGTCGCCATGGTCGGCGACGGCATAAACGATGCTCCAGCATTGGTCACGGCGGATGTGGGCGTTGCCATAGGCGCGGGAACAGATGTGGCTATTGAAAGCGCAGACATAATTCTCGTCAAGAACGACCCGGGTGACATGCCGAAGGTGCGGGACCTTTCGCGGAAAACGTATTCTAAGATGGCGCAGAACCTCTGGTGGGCAGCAGGTTACAACATCGTCGCTATTCCCTTAGCCGCCAGGGTCTTAAGCAGCTATGGCGTGGTTTTGCCTCCCGCAGTCGGCGCGATAGTCATGTCCCTCAGTACCGTCATAGTTGCCGTCAATAGCCAAACCCTTCGAAGATACCAGCCGAAAGGCGTGGAGTACAAGGAAGAAAAACGCGTTACGGTGAAGGATCCTGTTTGCGGCATGGAGATTGAACCTGCAACGGCTTACGGCAAAACCGAATACGCTGGCAAATCGTTCTACTTCTGCTCGAAACACTGTGAAGAAGAATTCAACAAAAACCCCGAAAAATACGCCGCAAAAAACCCTGAAAAGCACCAAACCAACATTAGAAACTTTGTCCACTACTGCCAAACCAAACAGTCTTGCGAAAGTGAACCGCCAAGCCCGCTGTAGCTTCAAACTATATGAAGAGGGGTATAGACTGTGCCGAGCGTAACAGTTCTTGGCGCACAAAAGTCTGTCTCTGAAGAAGCGCTTGCGGTTAGGAGTTCTCGCTGACTACCTGTTCTGACGAGTTCCAGACTTCCTCGATTAAGTCCTGCAGACCCTGCAGCACCATGGCTAATCTTTCGCCTTTCTCGGTTAAGACGTACGACTTCGGAGTTTTCCTTGTGAACACGAGTTTTTTCCCTTTCAGCTCTCTGAGATACTTGTAGATTCTTCTCATCGAAAGCCCTGTTTTCTCAGCCAGTTTCTTGGCGGAAATCCCGTCTTCAGGAAGACTATCGTAAACAACTCTTTCAATAACGAAAAAAGTCTCCTTGTTCGGGTCACGTTTTGACCTGAAGAAAAACACGTAGTCTCTTTCCTCAGGAGTTACAATTAAATCCCCTGTTTTCAGCCGTTTCAGAACACGTGAGGCAACTTTCGGCGAGATAAGTTCCTCCACCTCTCGAAACGTCTTTGGTCCAGCCAGCAACGCGCTTAGCAGTATCTCTTCGTAACATTCAGAACGCGCTGGCAAAACGTTGACGAATTCGGGAAAGCCCTCAAGAACCTCGTTGAGTCTGCCCCCGAAAATTGTCGCGTAATATTCGTCTCGTGTTTCAGCGGCAAGCCCAACATCCATTAATGGACGCACGTACTCTTCAGCAATTGTCTCTTGACTGTGGCAGTAACCCGCCTTTTTCAGTTCCTGCTGAAGTTGGCTTACAGAATAACATCCTTTAACAATTGCGTTTAAAATATGCAACCGCGTTTTATTCTTCAAAACGTTAAACAGGTCTTTCATGAAATTCGGGTTATCCATGGTTTCGCGCAGTCTTCTCAGCTCATTTTTCAGCTTCCAAACTTTACAACGCGATACGCACTCAAGAGGATTCAGCGGAGCACAGTTCCTGCATTCCGCATCCAACGTCCTGAGCATCTCTGACAAATCTTGCTTCTTTTCCTCGTTTTGCTCCGAGAGAGCCGCTTTCATTTATTGTTCTCCTCGTTGAGGAGTGTCTTGACGGGGGAAAGGAGTGAGAGATTGGGCGAAAAAAGCTTGTTTAGGCGACATCCCCGTCATGACACCCGGCATAAAAAATATGACACGCGACATATTTATATACGTTTCTAACGAAAATAGAGTAATTGGTGATGATTTTGCTATTACCCTGCGAAGTAGGAGTTAAAACAGTGTTACCTGCAATAAAGGCTCTCATGGCAAGAGACATCGTGGAAAAACACGGAATGAAAGAAAAACAGGTCGCCGAAATCCTCGGCTTATCTCAATCTGCTATAAGCAGGTACACCACAAAAAATAGAGGAAACATCCTAATACTTGAAAACGAGCCTGAAGTGCAAAAAATAGTCAGCCAGATGACTACCGTCCTCATCTACGAACCGCACAAAAAGAAGGAACTTTTTGAACTCTTTTGCGCCGCCTGCATAACAATACGAAAAAAAGGATTGATGTGCGAACTATGCAAGGAAAGAATGCACAAGAAATGGGCGGAATCCTGCACCTTCTGTCGCTCAACCTAGCTTATGCAGCATCAAAAATTTATTAAAAGCGCCGCCAAGATGAATTCAGAGGCGAAAACAGAGCTTGTCCCTGTACGATGAGAAGAAAGTTCTCGACATAATCGAACAGGTAAGCAAAAGCGTGGTCAACATAAGCACCGTAAAACTCGTTCACAACATATTCTACCAAGCAGTACCGGTCGCAGGCATGGGATCAGGCACCATAATCGACGCCGACAAAGGACTAGTCCTCACCGACAACCACGTAGTAGGCGGAGCAAAAAAAATCAACGTTACCTTCTGGAACAACGACGTACTAGAAGGCAAAATAGTAGGCTCATCCACCGTGCACGACATAGCAGTCGTCAAAGTCCAAGCCAAGAATCTTCAAGCAGCAGAACTCGGAGATTCAGACAGGCTCAGAGTGGGACAAAGCGTCTACGCCATCGGAAACCCCTTCGGCTTGACAGGAGGACCATCCGTGACTTCCGTAGTAATAAGTGCCATCAACAGAACCATAGAGTCACAAAGAGGCCTTTTGGAAAATCTGGTGCAAACGGATGCTGCTGTCAACCCGGGAAACAGTGGTGGTCCATTGGTCGATCTCGAAGGCAGAGTGGTCGCCATAAGCACCGCGATCATACCTTTTGCTCAAGGCATAGGCTTCGGCATACCCATCAACTCGGCGAAAACATGCTCCAACGGGATAGTGACCGAAGGCATTGCTAGAAGACCGTGGCTTGGCATAATGGGCTTAACTTTGACTGAAGAGATAGCGCTGTACTACGGTTTGCCAGTAAATCACGGAGTTTTCGTGACGAAAGTTGCGGAAGGAAGCCCTGCAGAAGACGCTGAAATGGCTGTCGGTGATATCATTTTAGAAATAGATAACTTGGAAACCCGGTGCATTGAAGGCTTGGTTAAGGAAATACATAAGAGGAAAGTCGGAGACAAAGTCAAAATCTTTGCTTTACGCAACGGCAGAGAACGCTTCTTTGAGCTAAAACTAAGCGGAACACTTTAGTTTTGTGCTTTTCAACTTTTGGAGCATAGACAGTTGAGCCAAAACAAGATAAAAGAAATCCTGACGAAATACACAACCGTTGCCGTAGTGGGATTATCCAGAGAGCTTGGCAAGGACAGCCACAGGGTAAGTGCATACTTGAAAAATCATGGTTTCCACATAATACCCGTGAACCCCTTTGTGGATGAATTCTCGGGCAAAAAAGCTACAAAAGCCTTCTTGACATCCCGCCTGAAATTCAGAAAACCATAGAAATTGTAGATATTTTTAGGTCTTCAAAAGATGTGCCGCCCATCGTGGAGCAAGCTGTTAAGCTCAAAGCAGCCTATGGAAAGCCATGCGTGTTGTGGATGCAGTTGGGAATTGTTAATGAACAAGCGGCTGAGGCGGCGAAAAAAGCTGGTTTACTCGTGGTTATGGACAAGTGCATGATGATTGAGCACAAACGCTTTTTCTAGCTATCTGCTTAGGCTATTCCGCCTAAGATCAGTGATGCAATAGTTGCTACAATGATGATTGTCATGGTTTCGATGAGGGTTATTTTCCAGCTCACCCTAGTTTTCTTTGAACGGTAGCGAACCAGAAAGATACCTACAACAGCGGCAACCACAGCTAGGGATAAGATTATGTTAAATGGATAGAAAGCTGCTAAGAATAGATAGGTGC
>CAZZLA010000021.1:0-11742 GCA_964655035.1 uncultured Candidatus Bathyarchaeia archaeon
AACGCCCGCTTCGCCATTGAGCTTTTGTGGCGGGCTGGAAAGTACGCTGACGCTGAAGACGCGGGCGAAGTTGAGCCTGAGGCCGTGCGAAAAGCGGTTTCCAACATAGTTCCAACCGTACGGAGAAGCGAGTTGGCTTCTCTGGGGCTTCATCAAAAACTGTTCTTGCTTGGCGCGGCTCGGTTTTTCAAGGAAAGTCAAAAGGCTTACGCATCTCTTTCGGAGATTGAGGAGGCTTACGCCGTGGTCTGCGAAGAATTCGGTGAACAGCCGAACAGTCACACTCAACTCTGGAAGTACGTTCAGCTCCTTTCTGCGCTGGGCATACTGAAAGCTGAAGTCTCTGGGGCAGGCGTACGTGGCAGGTTAACGCGTGTTTCTTTGCCTGCGGTTCCGGCCTTCGAGCTGGAGAAAGAATTAAGTGCGGCTTTAGAAAAGAGGTAAGCGTGAACCGCCATGGATGTTGAGGAGGTTTTTTCTTCTAAGCCCAGGATGAAAATTCTGAGGCTTGTCTCGCGGTTGGGAACGCTTAACGTTTCTGACATCGCACGCAGGATCAACTTGAACTATTCCACGACAAATCAGCATTTGAAGCTGTTGGAGTCTGAGGGCGTGCTTCAGCAGAGGGTTTACGGGCGGATTCGCATGTACAAGTTCAATGAAGCCTCAGCCAAAGCACGGGCGGTGCAAAACCTAATAGAGGCATGGGAGCAGGATAAATAAGCCGAGAGCGTATCCAATCTTGGAGGAAAAAACGTTGGCCATGGTTGATGTTTCAGGCAAAGCGGAAATTTTCAGGGAAGCAGCCGCGAAAGGACAAATCAGGTTGAAACTTGAAACAGTGAATTTGATTAGAGAAGGAAAAGTAGCGAAGGGCGACCCGCTTTACACGGCGAAAATTGCAGGGGTGCTTGCTGCCAAGAAGACAAGCGAGCTTGTTCCCCTATGTCATCCGCTGCCTTTGACTAACGTGGAAGTTGAGGCTAAAATCTTAGACACGACCATCGTTGAGGTCTCGGCTACGGTGAAAGGGAAGGCGAAGACGGGCGTGGAAATGGAAGCTTTAACCGCGGTTTCTGTGGGGTTGCTGACCGTTTGGGATATGGTGAAGCAGTACGAGAAAGACGCGGCTGGGCAGTACCCGACTACGGCAATAGAGAACGTTCACGTGGTTAGAAAACTGAAGCAGGTGTGACAGCGTGAGCGAAACCAGCAGAAAGCACAAGGTTTCAGCCCCTAAACAGCTGAAATTCGCAGTTTTCGTTTGCAGCACATCGCGATATCAGGGGTTGCAGAAGGGCGAGAAAATGACTGACATTTCGGGCGATACGATTGAAGCTTTGCTGAAGAACGCAGGCCACAAGGTATTATCCAAAACGATAATCGCGGATGACAAGACCCTGATTGCAGAAGCTGTGAAAAACGTTTTGAGCTCAACAGAACTGGACGCCGCCATATTTTGCGGTGGCACAGGAATCGCTCCGAAAGACGTTACGATTGAGACGGTTCAGCCCTTTCTGGAGAAGGTGCTTCCTGGTTTCGGGGAGATTTTCCGGCGCTTGAGCTATGACAAGGTAGGTTCTGCGGCGGTTATGTCCAGCGCACTGGCTGGCGTAGCCAAAGGGAAAGCGTTGTTCTGTATTCCAGGTTCCCCTGACGCTGTGCGAGTTTCGGTAGAAATGCTTATTTTGCCCGAGGTGCCTCATATCGTTAGGCACATACGGGAATAACGATGGTTTTAACAGACAACTGCGGTCGACCTTTGCTTAACCTGCGTATATCAATAACGCAGCGGTGCAACTTGAGCTGTGACTACTGCCACCGGGAAGGCGAAGGCTGCTGCGCAGGCGGCGCAACGCAAGAAATGACCGTTGCCGAAACCGCCCGCATAGCACGAGTTGCCATCAGCTTGGACATAGCGCGGATTAAGCTGACTGGCGGAGAACCTCTTATGCGAAAGGATCTCTGCGAAATAGTCAAGGGCATCTCCGCAACCCCTGGCTTGAAGGATCTTTCAATGACAACCAACGGTGCCCTGCTAGGCTTCCAAGCGCAGGAGTTGCGTGCATGCGGGTTACGGCGCGTAAACATAAGTCTTCCAACTTTGAACGCTAAAACCTACCATAAGCTCACTGACGGAAGAATCGAAAACGCGGTAGAAGGCGTGAAAGCTGCGGTTGCGGCTGGGCTGTACCCTGTGAAGCTTAACATGGTGATTTTGAACGGCGTAAACGTTGACGTGGTGCCCGAGATGATGGATTTCGCACGGGAAACGGGCACCATACTGCAGCTTATCGAGCTTGACCCAGTGAACGTTAACAGCGACTATTTTTCGGTTTACCATAAGTTCTTGGATGAGCATGAGGAGATGCTTCGGCAGAAAGCCGTTAAAGTTGAAACTAGGCGGTTTATGCATAACCGCCACATTTATCATCTTCCCGATGTGACGGTGGAGGTGGTTCATCCGACTGAGAACGGTGAGTTCTGTGCTCACTGCACGAGGTTGCGGGTGACAAGCGACGGGAAACTGAAGACCTGTCTAATGAGAAACGATAATTTAATTGATATTTTGACGCCTATGCGCCAAGGTGCAAGCGACGAGGAACTAAAGGCGCTTTTTATGCGTGCGAACAAGCTAAGAGAACCCTACAATAAGAGCTAATAGGCATCTTGAATTGGCAATTCTCGCAATAGCCACCGTTTCTTTTACGGGTTTCTCACGTTCTTCTTGCTTCAAAATAGACTTTTCAACATAACTCTTATCGAAAACCGTGAAGCAGCGAAAATATTAAATTGCCATAGAATAGATAGTGTGACAACGAAAATAATAGGGGAATAAAAATGGATCAAAAGACATTAGCAATTGTTGTAATAGCGATAGTCGTTGTGGCAGTCGTAGGCGTTGGGGCATATTGGTTTTTAAGTAACCCCGGCGAAAACGGCGGCAATGAACCCACACCCACTCCTACCCCCACAGGCGCTGCGGACGCAACCAGTCTACAGTTTACTGTAGACATAACTGGCGGAGCTTCAGAGGGAACAACCAATTACTATGCGAAGAATATTGGAACAGATGACATGATGGTACGGGTAGAATGCGAGTATGGTGAAATGACCCTTACTTACATCGTAAATGGAGTACAACAGAAGGCATGGTCTGACGAGGGCAGTGGATGGGTAGATCTTTCTGATACTTTCAAAGACCAATGGGACTTATGGGCACCAACGTACCAGACATACGCGGATCAACTTGCAACGTGGACTTCTGGCGACTGGACATACACTGACGGTGACGCATCAGTCACCATCACTAGCATAATGGTGAATCCTACACTCGCCGATTCGCTATTCCAAGCACCATAATAATCAAGCCGAAAGTCTTGAAAAACAAAGCAAAACTCCCATCTTTTTTCTTATATCCATCAACTGTTCTTTCAGATTGTCCAAAGCGCTATTGAAAAAAGGATTATCACATTCGCAAATAGCCTTCAATCTTTGCCGTTCAACCAGCATATTTGCCGCCTAATAGCCAATCAATGCAGAAACCAGTAGAAGGGGGTCTATCCGCACGCTATTTATACTTTCAATAAGGGGGGCGGCTATAGACTGTTCCAAGCGTTAGAGTTCACTGTACTGACGCTTAACTGAATGACGCACGCACACTGACCTCGCGAAACCTCTCAACGCGGTTTACGTGTACTCTCTGAAGGTGTGGTTGCATTTCGTGCATCGGAAGAACTGAGTTGAAGATTCATCGCCTCCACGAGTCTGGACTTGCCAAACATAAGCCAAATTGTTCCTGCATTTTGGGCACTCCACCTTAATCGTTGGCAACGTGTTGATTTTCTGCTCCTCTTTGCCGATAACTGTCACTCGCTGCTTGATGTCGTGTTTGATGACCCTGCTCACTCTCGGCTTGATTCTCCTGCTTGACGCTGACTTCTGGAACCCGCATTTGGAACACACAAGCATCAACGCAACTCCTTCATTACATTCAACTTTCTCCGGCTTAAGAATGGAACCGCATTCCGGGCAAAACTCCATAACAATACCCCGTTCCTTTATTCACCTAAACATTGTCACATGGAATAACCAAATTAAATAAAAGTCTTTCCAAACCAACCGAAAACAAAGCACCCACGTTCCAACACATGACAAGGTTAAAAAGCGCTCAACATCTAAAACTAAAACCCAAAAACTCACATCAAAACACAAAAGAGGCAACAAGAAAAATGAAAATCATTCTCGGACCTACTTCAATCGCACTCGCCGAAAAAATCGCACAACTAACCAACCACGAAAAAGTGCAAGTCACTCAAAAAACATTCCCAGACGGTGAAAGCTACATTCGCCTAGAAGGCAACGTGCAAAACGAGCACGTGGTAATTGTGCAAACCACAAGCGCAACACAGGACACACAGCTCATGCAGCTAGCGTTCATGGCTGACGCCGCAAAACGAAACGGCGCACAAAAAGTCACCGCCGCAGTGCCATACCTCGCGTACGCACGCCAAGACAAAATCTTCCTGCAAGGCGAAAACATAAGCATCGCAACCATCGCACGCATGCTCCAAGCAGCAGGAGTTGACGCACTAATTACAGTGAACATCCACTCGGAAAACACTCTGAAAAAGTTCCCGTTTCCAGCCAAAACCCTCAGCGCCATCCCACTACTAGCCGAATACTTCGTGCAGAAGGGCTTCAAGAAAGCGTTCGCGCTGGCACCAGACAAAGGAGCTATGTACATCGCAGAGCAAGCGCAGAAAGTCTTAGGTGGAGAAGCAGGGCATCTGGAGAAGCAGCGTGACCGCTATACCGGACAGACAAGCCAAACAGGTAAAGGCCTCAACGTGAAAGGGCAACCTGTCATAATCTTCGACGACATCATCAGCACAGGCGGAACAATCACCGGCGCAGCAAAAATCCTCCGAGAACTAGGCGCAGCAAGAATCTTCACGGCTTGCGTTCACCCGATTCTGATAGGTGACGCTGAAAACCGCATTCTCGACGCAGGAGTCGAAGAAATCGTGGGCACAGACAGCGTTCCCAGCCGCGTCAGCAAAGTTACGCTGGCACCGTTAATCGCAGAGGCTTTGAAGGCGCAGGAAAGTGGTTAATCTCTTTTTTCTGTTGTCTGGCGAAAACGAAACTTTGCCTGCTGCCGAGTTAAAAGCCATTATAGAAGCTGAAGGATTCGTCTACACCATCACGGAGAAACTCGACCAGCTGGTAAGGCTTGAAGCAGACTCACGTAGCGTGAAAGCGGTTCACCACAGGTCAGCCTACACGATGGCAAGCGCTCTGGAACTGTTCAGTTGCGAAGCCCAAGAAGCCGAGATCAGAAAAGCCGCAGACGCCACTGACTTCAAGAACGCCGTAAATGAAGGCGAAACCTTCGAAGTCCGCATCAAACGCGTCAAAGAATACTCCCCGGAAAACGACACCATGAACCTCGAAAGAAAACTCGGCAAACACATCCTCAACAACACAACAAAAACAAAGGTCAACCTGAAAAAACCCGACAAAACCTTCTTCGGCGTCCTAACCAGCAACAAACTCGTCTTCGGCATAAAACTCACGGAAATAACACCTAAAACATTCTCCGAGCGCAGACCACGAAAAAAACCGTTCTTCCACCCATCAGCAATGCCCAGCAAACTAGCGCGGTGCATGGTAAACTTGGCGCGTGCAAAAACTGGCGAGTTGGTGTTGGACCCTTTCTGTGGCACCGGAAGCGTCATGATTGAAGCCGCATTCGTGGGCTGTCGAGTTTTAGGTTTTGATGTTCAGCGGCGCATGGGGGAAGGCACCCGAAGAAACCTCAAGCATTTTGGCGTAGACCCCGAAGGTTTGGTTATTGCCGATTCCAGGAAATTGCCTTTGACGCGAATCGACCATGTCGTCACTGATCCGCCTTATGGAAAGTCAGCGACAACCATGAAGTCCACCACCAAGCAGATTGTTGAAGGCGTACTCAGTTCCGCGCGTGTTTTGCTAAGTGAAGGGCAACTGATTTGTATGGCTTCACCAAAAACATTACACATCGCGCAGATAGGCACAGCATTAGGCTACAGCCACTTAGAATCCCATTTCGCTTACGTTCACGGAACTCTGACGCGAGAGATAGCCGTGTTCAAAAAAACATAAGGTGCAAAAAAATGAGCATACGTGTGACCTTTCTGGGAACAGCCGGCAGCGTGCCAACTCAAGCAAGAAGTTTGCCAGCCGTGCTTATAAAACGTCAACACGAGCAGTTAATGTTTGACTGCGGAGAAGGCGTCCAAAGGCAAATGGTAAAAGCCAAAGTGGGCTTCCACAAGGAAACAAGAATTTTCATTTCACACATGCACGGTGACCACGTTCTCGGTGTACCTGGACTACTGCAGACGATGGCTTTGATGGATAGACAGAAAAAACTTGAGATTTACGGGCCAGAAGGTATAAAACAGTTTTTAGAGTGCATCAGAGAAACCTTGCAGTTCGGCTTGACGTTTTCCGTTGAAATCCACGAGATTTACGATGCAGGCGTTGTATGCGACGATAAAGACTACGTTGTTGAAGCCGCAAAGTCAAATCATGTGATTCCGAGTTTGGCGTACGCATTCGTGGAAAAGCCTCGACCCGGAAAATTTTATCCTGAAAAAGCTCGAGTGATAGGTGTTCCTGAAGGCGAGTTGTGGTCCAAGCTTCAGCAGGGCGACTCGGTTAAGTTGCAAAATGGCCGAGTTATATGTCCTGCCGACGTGATGGGTTCACCGAGAAAGGGACGAAAAATCGTTTACACAGGTGATACGAGACCGTTCAAGGGTTTTGCGAAATTCGCTGCTGACGCAGACTTAGTTATACACGACTCAACTTTAGATGATGCGCTTAGCGAAAAAGCCGAGGTTGATGGGCACTCAACGCCTAGTCAAGCGGGGCAACAGGCCAAGAAAGCGAAAGCGAAGGAGCTTGTTTTAACGCATATCAGCGCCAGATACCCTGACGCGGGGCTGCTTTTGGAGCAGGCGCAGAAAGTTTTCGAGAATACGCTGGTGGCTGAGGATTTTATGGTGTTAGAGTTGCCGCTTCTAGACAGTTAAGCGAGCAGTTGTCGTAGTTTTTGTAGGCTTTCTTCCACGTGTTCCACAGACTCAATCATCACGGTTTTATCGTAGTCTATTTCACGCAGGGTTTCTGCGAACCGTTGCCAGTTAATCTTGCCATGCCCTATTCCCAGATGCTGATCGTTTTCTCCAACGTTGTCGCTCACGTGTATGTGCACAATTTTGTCCGGCAACTTTTTCAAGAAATGCTCTGTTTGCCCTTCAAGGTTGGCGTGCCCAACATCTAAGACAATGCCTATGTCATGCAAACCCGTTTCCTTATAGAACCTAGCGAAGTCTTCTGGGTTTCTCATGAGGAAACCGTATTTTTCAGGCAAGTTTTCTATGGCGATGTTCAATCCATACTTTTCTGCAGTTTTATGCAGTTCACGGATGCTTTTGATGTTTTCTTTCCAATCTTCTCCAGGATAAAACATGCTGATGCCTGTTCTGTTGCCCGAATGGAAAACCCAGAGCGTAGCGTTCAAGGCGTCGGCATAAGCCATGGATTCTTTCAGCCGCTTCACCGAAGCGGTTAGTATGGGTTTTGACGGCGAAGCTATGTTTATGTCTGCAAAAGGCGCATGCACCGTGTACCGAAAGCCGCGTGATTTGGCGATTTGATTGAGCGTGGCAACTCGTTTCTTGCTGAGCGCGTGGAGACCTTCATCGAGAACTTCAACATAGCTGGTTTCAACCTTGTTTAATCGTTTGATCATCTTGGCGTATGGTTCGCTTAGGCAGTGAAGCATGGAGAGACCAATCTTGAGTTTGGACATGCGCATTTTTCCTTTCCGGGTTTGAGAGTTTACCAAGTTCGCACTTAATAACTCTATCTTTAGCTAAGCTGCTTAGAGGGGGTCTATCCGTAGTCGCTTTTTATACTAAGCCCCAAGGGGGCTTTTGGCGAGGAACAACAGACACAGAACAACATAAGATTAGCGCGCGCTAGGTGAAACTTGTTTCGCCCGCTCGTAGGTACTTCACAAGAAAAGGGTGCTGTTGATGCAGCTACATCAGAGTTGCCACTTTTCTTTCTGTTAGCTCCTTAACCGTTACCATTCTTATTTCAGTTCTATAATTTAGTCGCGCTCTTGTTATTCCTCTATACGCATCGTCACTGAAACTGAACGCAACAATTGTTCCATTCATCGCTTTTATACGCCCCATCGCAGCTGCAAAACTCTCAATTACGTTTCTACCAATATTATCTGCCTGCTCAATGTGGATGGGATTTCCTCCAGATGTGTACGCATCTATTCCCATACCAGAGTCTCTTAGTGAAGCCGCTTTTCCCGAGAACCTTTGAATAACCCAATTTTGAAACTCAGTGGATGAAAGTTTTCTAAGGTCTTTTTCTGTCATTCTCTTTCTCTTTACAGCAAACACAACAACTACAGCCGCGGCGGCAACAACGCCCACTCCAATAATGGCCCCATCAAAAGCAAATGAAGGAACTTCTGTCTGCTGTGCTCCACCTTCAGTTATGGTGCCGGTGCCATCGCAGTCAGGGCAGGTTATAAATCCGGTTCCATCACAATATGGGCAGTCCTCTACTTGAGTAGACGCTATTCCAGTGCCTGCGCAATCTGGACAAGCCACTTCGTCGACGTCAGACACGTGGGTGCGTACGCGCAAATACAGTTGCGACGTAAGGTATCTGTAGTCGTTTGATGAGATGCCTCCAATGGTGACGGGTACTTCGACGTTTTCTTGGGGCGGGAAGTAGGTTCTTGCCGAGGACCCTGTGTACGTTGCGGTGCTTCCATCTATCTCTGCAACAACAGTTCCATATGTTCCAACATTTTCTTTATTTTCGAAGGTTCCCTTGACAATTATTGTTCCGTCGCTTGCTGAGGCGGTCGCACCCTTACTGGCTATTGTGGCCTCCACCACGCCAGATCCAAGGCAGGTCGAACACGCCCCTAACTGTTCGCCGGTCGACGTTTTGCCGGTACCTTTGCATTCGGGGCAAACTATTTTTCCTATTCCATGGCATGTTGGGCAATCCGCTGCTAACACTGGAACTATGTTCAGGATTGAAAAGAAAAGTATTCCAATTAATGCGATTTTTAGCGTTTTATTCTTTACCACGTCTTTCTCCCTCTCACGGAAACACCGATAGCTATTATGCACGCATCTATTCTAAAAAGTTGCGGTAAGTAAGGTTGAAAAGCTGGGTTTGCTGCGTAAAATTTTTCGAATTTTAAGTGCCGAGGGCCGGGTTTGAACCGGCGACCAGTGGAGATATCACCCGCATAATTATCTCTTTTTTTATAACGAAAATTGCCGTTTCGCTATGCCGAGTTTTGAAAAGTCCTCGCTTTTTTCCATGGCAAAAAGCGTCAAAACAATATAACTAATAGTTAATGTTAGAGGTGACTCGCTGTGACCACGCCGTCTTCCAGAAATACCTGTCTTTCTGCGTAGTTTGCTACTTCCTTGTCGTGAGTTATTACGATGATTGTGGTTTTGGTTTCTTCGTGGAATTTTTTAATTAGCTCCATGACTTGTTTGCCAGTCACTGAGTCTAAGTCGCCTGTTGGTTCGTCGGCGAACAGCACTTTCGGTTTATTTGTTAATGCCCTCGCTATTGCTACTCTTTGCATTTGTCCTCCGCTGAGTTGTGCTGGGTACTGTTTGGCTTGTTTGTCGATGCCGACGCCTTTGAGTAAGTTTTCTATTCTGTTTTTTAGGTCTTTGCTGAAGCCTGCGAGGTCAGCTGGTAATGCGACGTTTTCGCGAGTGTTGAAGTGTGGAAGCAGAGCGTAGCTTTGGAAGATGAAGCCCATATCGAGTAGTCTAGCTTTGGATTTTTCTCGGTCGGTCATTTCGCGGAGGTTTCTGCCTTTAAAGAGAACAAGCCCGTAGTCAGGTTCATCTATTCCTGCCATGCAGTTCAGCAGTGTAGTTTTTCCCGCTCCGGAGTTGCCGACAATAGCTAGGAATTCGCCGGCTTTTACGTCTACGTCGACTCCTCTAAGGGCGTAAACAGTTGTTCGTCCGAGGTTGTAGTTTTTGACTATTCCTCGAACTGCTATGATGTCTGCGGCTGATGCCTGTGTGTTTTGGGAAATTTGGTTTGTAAATAGAGTCCTTTGGTAGGTGAAGTATGGTAGGTCTTGACCGAAGAAGTCTAACCAAATTTTCAGTAGTTCTGCTTCGACGAATAGGTCGGAGCTTAGTTCAGCCAAGTTTAGCAGTTCGAGTTTGAATTCGTCGCGTGAGTGAATTGTTTTTACATCGTTTTGGTCTGCATCTATGTATTCTTTCAGTTGTGCTTGGCATTCTTCGATTTTTCCTTGGACTTCAATAAGTTGGCGTTTTGTTTGGGTGTTTTTCCATGACACTTGCTTTATTGCATCGGTGAGGGTTTTGCAGGTTTCTTTGAAGATTTGTTTGGTGCAGAATACTTTGGGTTCACGGAATAGTTTGAGGATGCTGCTGATGGTTCTCTCCATGTTTTGCAGGGCGCTTAGTTTGGCTAGGAGAATGCGGAGGAACATTTCGAGTTTGGCTTGAACTTTTGGGTTGCCACTTCGGTGATGGGTGCCTTGGAGACCCAAACTGAGCAGTTCGAGTACTTGTTTCATTTCGTTCAAACGTGTTAGTGTGGGGTTGATGAAAATCCAGAAGAAGTTAATCAACGCAAGCTTGTCAATTATCTCTTCTATATTTTGGTCTGGTTGTATTGTTGATGTGTGAAGAATTTCTGGTTTAAGTCCGCCAAGCCGGAACTGCACTTTGTTTCCTTCGTCTATGTGCCAGAGCGCTATCAAGCTTTTGGATTGGAGTTCGTAGCGTTCGGTGGGAAGGTTGGAAACTACGTTTCTTAATCGCAGGCTAAAAACTTTGGATAGTTTGGGATCTATCTCGTGGAGGAAGTCTTTAACTATTTGAGCTGTTTCGTTTAGTTCCTGTTTGGTTTCTAAGGTTTTTTGGAGTTTGGAACTGTTTTTTGAATAGTACTGATCCAGGTGTTCAGACAGAATGGTTTCTGCGTCTTCTGCGGTTTTCGGTTCAAGCGGTTTTTTATTGGTCCGCTCTGCCATTAAAAAGATGAAGGAGTTGTGTATTTTGCAATTTACTTTTGATTTAGGCACCTTGAGTTTTTTCTTAAGGTCCCGTTGCAGTTTACTGGATAGTTTCGAGTTTTCTTGAGCGACTGATCTGTCGATGAGTGCAGCGAAGTATGCTTTCACCATTCTGCCTCCGTTTGTTTTTTGAATGGTCCTTGTTCGATTGTTGAGATTTTGCCGTCGGTCATATGGACGATGTAATCGCAGTGTTCGGCGATCCATCGGCTATGAGTGACTAGAACGAATGTTTGTTTGTTTGTCTTGTTTATCCGGCGGAAGAGGTTCATGACGTCGGCGCTGGTTTTGGAATCTAGGTCGCCTGTAGGTTCGTCTCCAAGAATGATTGCGGGGTTGTTGATTAGGGCTCTGGCGACAGCTACTCTTTGTTGTTGACCTCCTGAAAGTTCTGTGGGCAGGTGGTATAATCTGTCTCCCATTCCGAGTTCTCTGAGGAGCATTTTTGCCTGTTCTCTTGCTAATCCTGAGTTGAAGCCTCGGAGCAGCAAGGGGGTTTCCACGTTTTCCACAGCTGTTAGGAATTGAAAGAGGTTGAAAAGTTGAAATATGAATCCGATATT
>CAZZLA010000022.1:0-11681 GCA_964655035.1 uncultured Candidatus Bathyarchaeia archaeon
CCATGGCGTTTTCTATGCGTAAAGGCGGATGCGGAAGGTTGGTTTTCGGGTCAACAGCCTGCCTCGATATGAAGTCCACTATCTGTTTCCGTTTGTCCTCCACCATCTTGCGCCTTTGCTCTGTGGTAAGCTGAAGTGTGCCTTTTTTCAGAATCATATCAGCGATTTTCAACGGGTCCGTTGTTTCAAAGGCTTTGCGCATTTGCTCTTCTGAAACCTTGGTGCCTTTGTTTGCGTCAACAAATATGAACTCGGCTGCTAAAACCTCGGTTATTCCGGAGATTTTTCCGTTCCGGTAGTCTAATGCCTTCTCTGGCTTCACCAGAATTTCAAAATGCTCGTTATCTTTTGTTAAGCGTGCAATGGTGTATTTATCGCTCATTAAGTTGTCACTTACTCGAACCCAGCTCTTTGATATAGCTTTCCACTTTTTCGTCAGTCAGCATCTGCAATTGATTCGTTTCTTTGGGGATCACAGCGATTTTTATTCGAGGCGGCAGTTGCCTATCTTCCAAAGCCTTTACCAAGCATTTAATGGTTAGTTTCGTGTTTTCTTCCAAGCTCAGGTTTTCGCGGTATTCGTCCTTCAATATCGCCAGCACTGTTTCTCTTCCAGCGCCTAAAGCTGTGGCTTTGTAGCCTCTGTAGGTTCCGCTTGGGTGTGTTCCAAAAACGTGTGCTCCTGTTTTGTCGACTCCGCCGAAGATTATTGAAACTCCGAAGGGTCTAACACCGGCGTGCTGCGTGTACATCTGCTGTATGTCGCATATCCGTTTGGTTACAACTTCCACGTCCATGGGTTCGTCGTAGGTGAGTTTGTTGCTTTGCGCGTATATCCGCGCTTGATCAATGAGTATTCTGGCGTCGGAGCTTAAGCCTACAATAGCGGCGCCTACGTGTTCGTCAACCTTGAAGATTTTCCATGAGTATTCTGCCTCTTCAAGGGGTTCTATGTTTTCTTCTGAGCCTAAAACCACGCCTTCTGGGCATTGAATTCCCGTGATTGTTGCGCCACGGTTCACTAACTCCATGGCGTATTCAACTTGAAAGAGTCGCCCGTCTGGCGAGAAAACTGTTATGGCGCGGTCGTATGCTCCTGGTGCTGCAAATACAGACATAACGTTAACCTCACTTTATGCTATACGCTTTTGCACCTTTCCATATAATAACTAAACTAAAAACCTTTCCTATAAAAAACACCTCTCCCTTGGTGTTCTCTGTGCGTGTGTCGCTACTGCTGGACAGGGTAGTGACCCGACTTTTAATAAATAATTACGGCAGTCTCCGAGAACTAAATCAATTAAAACCGCCAATGTATGTCCTCTCCGAATAATTCATAAACCGCCTCGTACAAGTTATCTCGTTTAAAAGAGTTGTGTATAATGGAAAACTGGGAATTGATAATCATCGGTGCTGGAGCCGCTGGCTTAGCCGCTGGAATCTATGGCGCCAGAAGCGGATTAAAAACTCTTATCATTGACCAAAACTTGGCTGGAGGAACCACATCTGGCGCTCCGCTTGTGGAGAACTATCCAGGATTCTCCCAAATAAGCGGGGGTGAACTTGCAGAAAAGATGGTGGTTCACTGCAAAAAAGTGGGCGTGACCATTCGCGAAATTGAACCAGTTACTGGCTTGACCCTTTCAGGTGAAAAAAAGATTGTGAAAACCTCGCGGGCAGAGTACGAAGCTAAAGCGGTTATCGTAGCCACAGGCTCGCATTACCGCGAAATCGGAGTCAAGGGTGAAAAGGAATTCCATGGAAAAGGCGTGAGCTACTGTGGCGTATGTGATGGGCCGTTCTTT
The DNA here is from genome assembly GCA_964655035.1 of uncultured Candidatus Bathyarchaeia archaeon. Lineage (GTDB taxonomy): Archaea > Thermoproteota > Bathyarchaeia > Bathyarchaeales > Bathycorpusculaceae > SG8-32-3. Next base: position 1,806 of record CAZZLA010000022.1, read on the forward strand.
AAAGGCAAACGTGTGCTGGTGATTGGAGGCGGCAACTCCGCAGCCACAACGACTCTTTATCTTTCTGGCATCGCTGCAGAAGTTGTGGTGACTCACCGCAGGGGCGCGTTTCGCGCTGAAGAGGCTCTCGTAAACGATATTGCTTCTAAAAAGAACGTGCAGGTTTTCTGGAACACCGAAGTTCGAGAAATCAAGGGTGAGAAAGTTGTCAGTAAAGTCGTCTTGTACCATAACAAGAAAGGTGAAACTAAGGAAATTCCGGTTGAAGCTGTTTTCGTTCAGGTCGGGGAAGCGCCCAACAGTCATATCGTTCGAGATGTTGGCATCCAAGTTGACGAGGCAGGCTACATCAAAACAGACATTTTCCAGCGAACCAGTGTGGCAGGCATTTATGCGGCTGGCGACGTGACGAATCACCCCGTCAAACAGGTTGGAACCGCCGTGGGTCAAGGCATCACCTCCGCACTTGAAGCCTACAGTTACATTCGACAACCATATTATCGGCGGTAGAGGGAAAACATTATATCATCCAAAAGCCCTTTCCATGGTTCCATAAGCAAGCTGATACGCTAAAAGCTTTGAAAATACCGTTAAGCGGAACAGAAAGAGGTCTCGAGAATGAGTGAAACATGTCTTGCTGCAGTAGAAATTAACCAAGATTTGTGTAGCCGGTGTTGTGTCTGCCACTCAATTTGTCCCTATGACGCCATAAACTATGACAAGGAAGCCGACAAGGTAGAAATTGACATACAGAAATGTCAGGTCTGCGGCATATGCCCCAGTGCTTGCCCGGTTGGCGCGATAGAGGTTGCATACTACGATTATGAACACCTAGTGGATTATGTGAATTGTGTAAGAGAGAAAGTTGACAGTGCCACTCTGGTTTTGATGTGTCGAGGAAACTCTCCTTCCACATGCGAAACCGAAGAGATTCTGGCGGAACAAGGCGTCTGCGTAGACAATTATATCCCGTTACGTTTGCCCTGTTCAGGAAGAATCCCCACAGACTTCATATTCAAAACGCTAAGCTCAGGCATAAAGAACATAGTTTCAATCCAGTGTGAAGACCCGTTCTGCCGCTACAAAGAAGGCACAAAAATCAACACCAGAAGGTTTCAGCTCACCCGAAACGTTCTGGAACAGCTAGGCTACGACAAAAACGCTTTGAAAGTGGTGAAGTACTCCAGAAAAGCGGTTTACGACACCACGAAATGCGTAGGATGCGACAAATGCGTCTTCATCTGCCCGTATGACGCCATAACCGCTGAGACTTTCGCCACACCAAACATAGACGAGGAGAAATGCGTTGGCTGCGGCGCATGCCAGCTGGTCTGCCCGCACGAAGCCATAGAAGTGAAAGGCTTCGAATTTGAAAATGTTCTGCAACGTTACGGTCAAGCCGCTGCAAAGCTGAAAGCCGAGAACAAGGCACCAGCGCTTCTGGCGTTCGTCTGCCAATGGTCAGAGTTTCCAACGCTGGACAATCCTAACAGCGTGTTCAAGGGCAAGAACGCCATGGCTTTGGAGGTTCCCTGCTTTAAGGGAATGGACCCCGTCCACGTTATTAACGCTTTGAAATGTGGTTTTGACGGCGTAATGGCCGTTGTGTGTTCTGCTGACGACTGCAAGCTGGAAAAAGGCAGGGACACTGCAGAACGTAACTTGGAAGTTTTGAAGAACGCGTTGAATAGATTGGGCTTGCTTAACCGCTTCGAGTATTACGAGGCATCACCAAGGTGCCAAGGCGATTTTAAGCGGGCTTTTGAGGCTTTTTACGCAAACCTTGCGGCTATGCCCCAGCGCGAGGTCGTGATTGAGGAGGCGACGTGAAGTGTACAAGATTGTGACTAAGAAAGAGCTTGCTCCCAAAGAAACGCTGTTTGAGATTGAAGCGCCAGACATCGCTGCGAAAGCCCAGCCTGGACAATTCGTCATAGTTATCATAGGCGAGAAGGGCGAGCGCATCCCGTTGACCATTTGTGGCTACGACAAAACGAAGGGCACGGTGTCTTTCGCTTTTCACGAAGTCGGCAAAACCACCAAGGAGCTCGGAAACTTATCCGAAGGTGACTGCTTAGAAAACGTCACTGGACCGTTGGGTAATCCGTCTGAAATCAAGAATTACGGCAAAGTCCTCTGCGTAGGAGGCAGCATCATGATTGCGCCGTTGCTGTTGCAGGCTAAAGCCATGAAGGAAGCTGGGAACAGCGTGACCACTGTTTTGGGCGCGAGGATAAAGGATGTAATGTTTATGGAGGATGAAGCCAAAGCCGTGAGCGACAAGGTGTACATGGCCACGGACGACGGTTCCGATGGTTATAAGGGCTTGGGCTTCTTGAGGGAACTGCTTAAGACGGAAAAGTTTGACCGCTGCGTCGCGTTGGGACCTGTTGTCATGATGAAAACCGTTAGCGAGATAACTAAGCATTACGGTATTCCGACGATTGTGACTTTGACGCCCTTGATGGTTGATGGAATGGGCATGTGCGGCGTCTGCCGGGTCACGGTTGACGGCAAGATGCAGTTTGCGTGTGTTGATGGCCCGGAGTTTGATGGGCATCTGGTTGATTTTGACGAGTTGGTTACTCGTCAGCGTATGTTTCTCCCTGAGGAGCGTTTAAGCTCGGTTTTGTATGAAATTGGAGGTTGTAAGTGTGGCAGAAACAAAGCCTAAACCTAAACCGAAGATAAAGAAAGAAGCCGTTGAGATGCCGAAACAGGCGCCGAAAGAGCGCGTTAAAAACTTTAACGAAGTTGCCTTAGGCTACACTGAAGCTCAAGCGTTGGAGGAAGCCAACCGCTGTCTGCAATGTGTTAAGCCGCAGTGCGTGATAGGCTGCCCGTTTGAGGTGCCTATTCCAGAATTCATCAAGTGTATCCGTGAACAAAAATATGGTGAAGCCATAGCAAAGATAAAGGAGAAGAACGCGTTGCCCGCTGTGTGCGGTCGCGTTTGTCCGCAGGAGGAGCAGTGCCAAGAAAAATGTCTTGTCGGGAAAATCGGTCAACCAGTGAACGTTGGACGTTTGGAAAGGTGGCTCGCGGATTGGGAGCGTGAACACGGCTTTCAGATGCCTGAAAAGCCAAAACCGACGGGAAAAAAAGTAGCCGTGGTGGGTGCGGGTCCAGCGGGGCTCACAGCTGCGGCTGATCTGGTTAAGATGGGTTATGAAGTGACGATGTTTGAGGCGCTTCACTTGGCGGGCGGCGTGCTGGTTTACGGTATTCCTGAGTTACGTTTGCCCAAGAAGATTGTTCAGAAAGAGGTTAACTACATTCAGAAGTTGGGGGTTGAGCTGCGTGTGGGTAACTTGGTGGGTAGGATTCACACGATTCCCGAGCTTATGGAAAGCGAGTATGACGCAGTGTTCATCGGCTCAGGCGCTGGGCTGCCTCAGTTTATGGGAATTCCAGGCGAGAACTTGGGAGGCATCTACTCCGCCAACGAGTTCCTGATTCGCGTTAACCTGATGAAGGCTTTTAAGTTTCCCGACTTCGACACGCCCCTGCGCATTGGGAAACACGTGGTTGTTATCGGCGGCGGCAACGTGGCCATGGACTGCGCGCGAAGCTCAATGCGGCTGGGCGCTGACGTGTGCCTGCTTTACAGGCGTTCGCGCGAGGAGTTGCCTGCTAGGCATGAGGAGATTGAGAACGCTGAGGAAGAAGGCTTGGTGTGCAGGTTCCTTGCTGCGCCGTTACGCTTTAACGGTGACGAGAAGGGCTGGGTCAAATCCATGGAGTGCCAAGCCATGGAGCTTGGTCCACCTGACGCTTCGGGAAGACGCAGGCCCCTTCCAGTTAAAGGTTCAGAGTTCAAGATGGAAACCGACACCGTCATAATCGCCATCGGGCAAACCCCAAACCCGATCATACAGCGCACAACAGAAGGCTTGGTGGTTAACCCCCGACACGGCACCATCATAGTGGATGAGAACGGCAAAACAAGCTTAGAAGGCGTTTACGCAGGCGGCGACGTGGCAACAGGAGCCGCGACAGTTATCAGCGCGATGGGCATGGGCAAGAAAGCAGCCAAAGCCATAAATGAGTACCTGATGAACAAGAAGTAAACGCGGACTTTAACGCTCAGAGACCACTACCCCTCTTTTGTATGTAGCTGAACTTCTGATGAGTTTCATGCTTGTTGGAAGCCGTGTTTTTTTCTTTTTTCTGCGAAAGTATGATAAGTCGATATTGGCAACATTGTGATGCGATGTGAAAGTGGCTCCGCCAACCAGAAAGTTTGATTTCGGAAGAGAATTGCTCAAGATAATTGCCATCGTAACCATGGTAGTAGACCACGTTGGCAGGATTCTTTATCCCGAACTCCTGTTTCTGCAGATTATTGGCAGGCTTTCCTTTCCCCTGTTCGCTTATCTCGTGGTGTTGGGCGTGGAAAGCACGAAGAAGCCGCGAAAGTACATGGCTACGCTTCTTGTGTTTGCCGTGATTTCTCAGGTTCCCTATTATCTGGCTTTTGGCATCGCACCTTTTGACCGATTAGACATGATCTTCTCGCTGCTTCTAAGCGCCGTGACCATTTACTATTACAACAAGAGAAGCATGCTGGCGTTCATTCCCCTGCTGCTTTCAATCGTTCTGATGACCGAAGGCAGTTACTACGTGGTGTTAACCGCGGTAGGCATGAAGCTTCTAAAGGACCGACCAACACTCGGCGTTCTCGCTTTACTCGGTCTTAACCTCCAATTCCTGTTTATCCCCGACCTTGAAAGCCAAATCCAGATGCTGGCGCTTATGGCAGTGCCGCTGGTCTTTCTCCACACAAAAAACTGGCTAAAAAAGGAAATTCTTATCCCCGAAAACTCTCTTGTCTACTCAACCAGAAAATACTTCTTTTACGTGTTTTATCCGCTGCATCTGGCGCTGCTGTTTCTGATAAACCTGTTCTTCTTCTGAGGAACTCAGCGTTTTTCAACAAGTATTATTACCGTTATTTCATGATTTACTGGTAAGGTCGTGTATCCTGTGCAAGCAGAGAATAAGCCCTGGTTCAGCTCATACCCAAAGGATGTACCCCGAAACCTAGAATACCCAGAGGTGCCCCTGCATGCGATTCTCGAAAAAACGGCGAAAGAACACCCTGAAAAAGCCGCCATAGCCTATTCAGAAACAAGCATAACCTACGCAAAGCTGGATATGTTTTGCAACCAGTTCGCCGCGGCGCTTGCAGCATTAGACGTCAAGAAAGGCGACCGCGTCGCGGTTTTCTTGCCAAACATCCCCCAATTTGTAATCGCGTATTACGGAGTTCTCAAAGCAGGCGCCGTCCTAACAGCCATAAGCCCACTGCACAAGGAACGCGAAGTCGCTTATCAACTGACCGATTCCGAAGCCGAAACCATAGTCGCCTTAGACCCGCTCTACCCAATTGTTGAGAAGGTTTGGCGGAAAACAAAGCTGAGGAACGCCATAATCACCAGCTTGGAAGAGTATTCCTCTAAAAAACCCGTTTACTCCAGCAAAATTCAGCAGGCTCCAAACGTCCATTCCTTCCAAGAGCTGCTGACCGAATCAGCAAAGCCTCCGAGCGTGAGCATCACTCCCCGAGACGATTTGGCGGCGCTGCAGTACACGGGCGGCACAACAGGCGCAGCTAAAGCCGCCATGCTCACTCACGCTAATCTGGTCTCAAACGCCGTCGCCTTCGCCGCTTGGATAAAAGGCGCCACCGCAGAAGAAACGTTCCTAACCGCCCTGCCTCTCTTCCACATTTACGGCATGACCACCAGTCTGAATATGCCCATAAGCCTCGCGGCAAAAATGGTGCTGCTCCCCAAATTCGACCCCGCAACAGTCTTGGAAACAATCCAGCGGCACAGGGTCACGGTCTTCTGCGGCGTCCCCACCATGTACTCGGTACTGCTGGCTAACCCCGAGCTTGCCATGTTCGACTTGACAAGCATCCGCGTCTGCATTTCAGGCGCTTCGCCGCTTCCGCCGCAAGTCCAGAAACGGTTCATGGAAGTCACGGGCGGTTTCCTCGCGGAAGGCTACGGCTTAACCGAGGCTTCGCCTGTCACGCATTGCAACCCTGTGGATAAGACTATGCGTACGGTGCGTTTAGGCTCCATTGGCTTGCCGCTGCCCGACACGGACGCCCGAATCGTGGATGTAGAGACGGGCGAGAAAACACTTGGTCATGGTGAAACGGGCGAGCTTGCCGTCAAAGGACCACAGGTGATGTGTGGCTATTGGCGGAAGACCGAGGAAACTGGGCTTGTCATCCGCGGCGGGTGGCTGCTCACAGGGGACATCGCACGAATGGAAGTGGACGGCTACTTCTACATCACCGACCGTAAGAAAGACCTCATTAAATACAAGGACTACAGCGTGTACCCGCGCGAACTCGAAGACGTACTTTACGAGCATCCAGCCGTGAAGCTCTGCGCCGTAGTCGGCAAACCAAGCCCGACTGTGGGTGAGATTCCGAAAGCCTTAATAGTGCTTAAAGACGGCGCCACAGCCACGGAAGCGGAGATAATGGCGTTCGTCAAAGACAAAGTTGCTCCGTACAAGGCTGTGCGTGAAGTGGGGTTCAGGCAGCAGCTGCCCATAAGCGCGGCAGGCAAGATCCTCAGGCGAGCGTTGCAGGAAGAAGAGAAGAGAAAAACCCTGTAAACAGGGTCGAAACGTATAAGAGAAATCTGCTCTCTCTGTTTTAGAGATGGCGCTTACATTTGCGAGTTAAAATAAACGTTACAGGAATAGTCCAAGGCGTCGGCTTCCGCCCCTTCGTTTATCGTGCAGCGGTGCGAAATAGCTTGGGGGGTTACGTGCGCAACCGCGGTGACGCTGGAGTGGAGATTTTGCTGGAGGGAGCGAAACAGGGCATCCAGCGTTTTCTGCGTGACCTGAAAGAGAAGAAGCCGCCTCTAGCCCAAATCCACGAAATCATCACGACAAAGCTCACGGGCAAAAACGAGCATCAGAAATTCGCCATCATCAAAAGCTCCGAAAAGGCTGAGCATTCTGGCTCGGTTATACCGCCTGACATCGCCATCTGCAACGACTGCTTAACTGAACTGCGCGATCCGAAAGACCAGCGGTACGAGTATTTTTTCATCACTTGCACTAACTGCGGACCACGCTTCACTATCATTGAACGCTTGCCGTACGACCGCGAAAACACCACCATGCGCGAGTTCCCAATATGCGGCTACTGCCAGCGAGAATACGGTGACCCGTTGAACAGGCGCTTTCACGCGCAAACCGTGGCGTGCCCAACGTGCGGACCCAAAGCCTACTTGACCACGCGAGACGGCACGCTGATTCAGCACAAGGACCCCGTGCGCGAAGCTGGAAGACTGCTCAGCGAAGGTGCAATTTTAGCCGTAAAAGGCTACGGCGGCTTCCACGTTGCTGCATCCGCAACCCGAGACGAGCCGTTACAGGTGCTTCGAAGAACGAAGCATCGAAAAGCCAAGCCCTTCGCCATCATGGCCCGCAGCATAGAAGCTGCAAAATCCTTCGCCGAAGTAACTTCGAAGGTGGAAACGCTGCTTGCGTCTTACGCGCGTCCGATAGTGTTGCTTAACAAGAAAAGCGCCTACTCCCTTTCGTCGCTGGTGGCGCCTGACCTGCACAACATCGGCGTGATGCTGCCCTACACAGCCATGCACTACATGATTTTCGACCGCGTGGACGACGCGGCTTTCGTGATGACAAGCGCCAACCCGCCTAACCAGCCCATCGTCAAAGACAACGACGAAGCCCTGCGCACACTAAGCGACACCGTGGACTACTTCCTGTTTCACAACCGCAAAATAGCCCACCGCTGCGATGACTCTGTGCTGCGAGTCCACGGCACCCGCCCATCATTCATCCGCCGAAGCCGAGGCTACGCGCCCGCACCTCTGATGCTGAAGGAAAAAGCAGAGCGCTGCGTCGTAGGCTTAGGCGGCGAACTCAACAACACCGCGTGCGTTCTGCAAGCGAACAAGGCGTTCATCAGCCAGCACGTGGGTGACGTGGAAAACGTCGAAACGCGGGCGTTCCTTCAAGAAGCCATTAGCCACCTGATCCGCCTGACCAACAGTCACGTGGAGGCTGTAGCGTGCGATTTGCATCCGAAATTTACCACCACACGCTTGGCGCAGGAACTGGCAGAAAAGAACGGCTGGCACCTTATCCAAGTGCAGCACCATCACGCACACGTTGCGGCGTTGATGATGGAGCAAGCCGTGGACGAGTTAGTGGGCGTAACTTGTGACGGCTACGGGTACGGCATTGACGGCGGCGCGTGGGGCGGCGAAATCCTGCTTTGCACGCGAGAATCACCAGAGTTCAAGCGGTTAGCGCACTTGGAACCACAACCTTTGCTTGGCGGAGACGCGGCTACTCGGTATCCCCTGCGCATAGCGGCTGGGGTTCTCGGCAAAACAACGGATGTGGCGCCTTGGCTCCTTAAGCACAGCAAGTATCTGCCTTACGGCGAGACCGAGGCGCAACTTGTACTGCAACAGCTGCAAAAGGGGGTTGGCGTCGTTGAAACCACGAGTTGCGGCAGGGTCTTGGACGCGGTGGCTGCTGTGCTGGGCGTGTGTTATGAGCGCACTTACGAGGGTGAACCTGCCATGAAGCTTGAATTCGCTGCGGTGAAAGGCAAGGATGCGCTGAACATGGAGCCCCTCATCAACGGCGACGTTTTAGACACAACACATCTCCTTTATGCTATCTTCGAGAACATCGGCAAAGCCTCAACCGCGGATTTGGCTTACTCCGCTCACGCCTACATAGCCCGAGGCTTGGCAACGCTTGCATTGGAAAAGGCGCTGGAGCACGGCGTCAAGGCTGTGGGTTTTTCGGGCGGCGCCGCCAGCAACCAGATACTGGCGGAGCGCATGCGGCGGACCGTGGAGGCTGCGGGCTTGCGGTTTCTGGTTCACGAGGTTGTCCCAGCGGGCGACGGCGGAGTTTCCTTTGGACAGGCGGTTGTAGGTGGATTTTGGCGGTTTTAGACCATACTCTTTTTATCGCCGTTCATGTCCGTGTTTATGTTGATACAGCATGTGTTTGGCGATTCCAGCGCGTGTCATGCGCGTAGATGGCAGCAAAGCCCAAGTGGATTTCGGCGAAGGTGTCCTAAGAGACGTTAACGTGACGCTTGTAGACGCCAAAGTGGGTGAGTACGTTCTGGTTCACGCCGGTTACGCCATCCAAACCGTGGATGAGAAGGATGCTCTTGAAACGTTAGCCTTGTGGAAGGAGATTCTGGCGTTTGAAAAGGAACAGGGCAGCTGACAGGCATGGCTGAGAAACTCAGGTATAGAGACCCAGTGCTCGCAAAGAACATAGCAGAGAAAATCCGGGAAATAGCGCCGAAAAACGAGACCGTGAAGTTTTGCCACGTCTGCGGCACGCACGAGTGGACCATTACCCATTATGGCTTGCGCAGCCTCCTGCCACGGAACGTTGAGGTCATTGCGGGTCCAGGCTGCCCAGTCTGCATAGTGCCCGCCGCCGAGATTGACGAGGCGGTGCAGTTGGCTCAGAAAGGCGTGGTCATAACGTGCTTCGGTGATGTTTTGCGCGTGCCTGGGAGCCAGATGAGCTTGTTGGAGGCGAAGGCGGAGGGCGCGGATGTGCGCGTTGTGTACGGCGTTTCTGACGCGGTTGAAATGGCAAAGCGCGAGGGGGATAAGGAGTTCGCGTTTTTTGCGGTGGGTTTTGAAACCACGGCGCCGTCCACTGCGGTTGAGGCGCTTGGGGACCCACCTGAGAACTCTAGTTTCTTGGTGTCGCATCGGTTGATTCCGCCTGCCATGGAGTTGTTGCTGGGCGTGGGCGACTTGAACATTAGCGGTTTTATCGCGCCGGGGCATGTGAGCGCTATCATTGGCATGAAGCCTTATGAGC
>CAZZLA010000023.1:0-8708 GCA_964655035.1 uncultured Candidatus Bathyarchaeia archaeon
CTTCTGGAGAAGGAGCAGAATTTAAACCAGAATACTTGGAGATAAGAAGAATAAGTAATATTGAAGAGTTCTGGCTGTTTTTGAACGCGCTGGACATATAACCTCTTAACTTTGTTGTTTTAAAACAAAAAATGGGAAATTTTTGTTGGGTTATTTTTCGCTATTTCTTTTTTTACGGACAAGTGTTACCAATGCAACTAATACGACTGCTACTGCCGCAGCAGCCATTATGTAGCCTGTTTCTTGGGGCATTGAATTTTCTCCTGAGATTTCAGGTGCCGTCGTGGGTGTTGGTGTTGGCGTGAGCTGTGTAGGTTGTGGAGATGTGCTTGGCGTTGGAGAAGCTGGCGGTGAAGGCGAAGTTGCGGGTGGGCTATTTGGGTTGGATGGAGAAATGTTAACGTCGGGTAATGGTTGTGGAACGTCACCGGTTGTTATGCCTGCTACGTCAGAGTATCCTCGGCTTTCCCAGAAACCTAGGTAGTTGTAGTCTAAAACTTCGATGTGGGTAAGCATGCTTATCCACTTGTAACCCCATCTGCCAGGCACTACTAAGCGTAGATCGTTGGTGTATACGCCGTTATTTTCGTAAGCTAGAATTATGTTTTCCTGCATAGCTGCTTCAACGGTTAAATCTGTTGAATAACCGTCTGAGGCGAAAAAGCCTACTTTAACTGCGTTTGTTGTTGGACTTGCTTCCTCCAGCAAGGTTCGAAGTTGGACTCCGGTCCAGTTGCCTTGGTCCATCGGGTTGTTGGGGTAATCTACGCAGATAAGTGTGGCGACCACAGTGGTTTTAGGCAAGGCGATAAATTCGTTCCAGCTTAGATTGAAAGCGTTTTCAACAAGTCCTGTAACGGTTAACTTCCATCCCGCGGTAGGCGGGTTTGTTTCAGGGTCAAAGGCCGCGCTTTTCGCGGCAGGTATTGCATTGCAGGCAAGGCTGGTTAAAATCAGCAATATGGTTATTATTGTTGCAATTCCTGCAAAAAATTTTTTCAATTTGATGCCAACCGTGTTAGCTTATAAATACAAATATGACGTGCGTCATATTTAAGAGTACTGCAGCAAAAATGACCTTCCGCAACGTACAGACACCTAACGCGTGATGAGTATACACAAGAAATTAGACAAAAAATAAAGAAAATAACGTTTTACTCGTCATCCTCAACAAGCTCCATAGACTGCCCACAACAAACAAGCCTTCCAGCACCAGCCACAACAACCTCAACCGCGTTCCCGCAAATTCTGCAAACATAAAGGTCTCCAACATTAGTCATCGTTTCACCTCCAACCAAATTTTCATCACTTTTCATGCTTTTAACCATAACTGACCGCCGCAGATTATTTTATGAGTTTTCTCTTCATCAAGTAGATACTGAGGACAAAAAACAGCACAGTCACAATGGCTATCCGCAAACACCTATTGTCATATGCCCCAAACCTGAACTTTTCCCATGCAACCGCGCTTGTACAGCGCTTCACAATTTCCATGTATCCGCATTTTTTCACTGGGGTTTCAATTTGTTGCCGCATTGATAGCAGAAAACTGCATTGCTTGGATTTTTCTCTCCGCAACTGGAACAAACTATTTTTTCTTTCTTAATAGACTTCTGGATGTTTTCACTTGCTGTTTGAAATGCAGCGTTTATTTCCCGGGCAGCTATCGAGAAAGCCTTGTCAAGCTCTTGACCCATCTTGGCGAACGCTTCTTTTAATTCATCTGTGGGACTGGGAACATTTGCCTCTGCGCCTTTCACCGTTTTGGTACCGCATTTAGGACATAAGAGAGAATCTTCGGGAAGTTTTTCCCCGCAATTGGAGCAATACATAGCACTTCACTATATCAAGCAGATAAAAACTAGGAATTTAAACATTATCCAAAGTCGCTTCTCCTTGTTCTCCTCCAGCTCAAGGCGGATGAAGCGCCTCCACCATTTCAATGAAATTTTCGATTATGAAATAAATCTGGGCAAAATTTTTATTCAAACATCGTGTAGGATGCTGCGGAGAGCTATAGATGACGGAAAACAAGGGTCAAAAAGGTGTAAACAGAACCGCGACTATTGCCGTCGCAATCATATGTATCATACTTGCAGCAAGTTTGGTTGGTGTAATTGCAGTTTATTTTCCCATGGTCAACAATCTGAATTCTCAGATAGCAGAAAAGAACACCAAAATCGCTGATCTAAATTCGGAAATTTCTACTTTGAATTCACAAGTTTCGTCTCTTCAAGCGAGCGCAGTCCAGAACAACGGCACTATGCTACAATTGAATAACACAGTACAAGATTTGAGGGGAGTGATAGGACGTTTTGGACTCACAAATTACGATAATTTTAACATAATCTACATGAACGCGTCAGGCTATTTGCTTCAACCTACAATTTTAACTCAGGATGCGAATAGCTCCACAAGATAGACTTTGTTCTCAGACCTATTAGAGTACGTAGGAGTGCTCATCGTAGATGTCCAATTAACCAGTAACACAACTTACGCCCAAGTAATCTACAATTCCTACGGAGTCAACTACAACAAAAACGTCACTGCAGGAACAAGCGGCACAGCGTATTTCCCAGTCTTACCTGGAGGCGTAGAAATCAGAATAGGCAACACAGAACCCACAGGCTCCGATCCCGTTAACTCAACCGTATCAGTTGTCTACTATTACTAAGCCTTCTCGCGCACACTCAAACCAACCAACAAAAAGCACACACAACAAGGAAACCAGACAAAGAGCAAATGACTAACATTTCTACGCTAAGGTTCAACCTATTTATAGAGGGGGTATAGACAAATTTTCACGCGTCATCTCCATTCGCCCTTAAACCAGATTCCTTTAACCACAGACCAGAGTAAAAGATACCGATACTGTTTAGTTGGCTTGGTTAGCGTCTATTCTTTTAGCCATCTCTTCCAGTATCTTGGTAAATGGATGGTTAGGTTTGTCTTGGGTAAATATCAAGTTACCTTCGGCTCGGAGAATCTCGCAGAAACAAGGCACCAGCCCCAACATGGGAACTTGGTACACATCTTTAACTCTCGCGTTCATCTCGTCTAGCTTTGATTTTGAAGTTGAATCAAGAACCTTGTTGATCACTAGCCCCGTTTTCTTCTCAAACAAGTTATACAGCTCACGAAGCATACGCCTTGTACCGTCAACGTCAGATCTGTCTCCTGTTGTCGCGACCACAACGAAATCAGCTGCTACTATAGCGTTTATTGATGAATACTGAACCCCTGGACACGTGTCGAAAACAAGATAATCAAACTCCTGATCGTCCAACAGCATATTCCTAAGCGAAAGCAACCTCCCCAACGCACGCATCTCCCACTTTCTATCTTTCGCGGACATATCCCTAATCGCCTCGGTTCCAGGGTTCGCCAACGCAGCAAAGAATTTTCCGTTACCAGAAATGCTGCTGCTGAGATCTACCATGACCTTTTTAATGTCGCAAGCACCGTTCAAATAGTCATTCAACCAGCATTGCGCATGATCCACTTTAAGTATCGCAAACAAACTTGGCGCTCGAAAATCAAGGTCAAAAAGGCAAACTTTCTTTCCGAGTTTGGCAAACGTTGCGGCCAAATTCACAGAGAGAAGAGTTTTTCCAGTTCCGCCCTTGTATGAATGCACTGCTATGATCTTGCCCATTTTAATTCTCAACCTTGACCGTCCCGATCAGCATAAAAGTAAGCCTTTCTTCCTTTTCGTTCTTTTTTAAGATGCCCCATAATCACAAGTTGATTCAGATACGCACTCTCCACAGCTCGAGCTCTGCTTGTTTGCTCAGCAACTTCCTCTGCGGTTGCTCGTCCACATCGACAAATGGTCATGGCTGTTTTTCGAAGATGATCCGGCAGGGAGAGAAGTGTCATTACGTCTAAAGAGGCATCAGGAAGTACTGGCTTTTCGTTCTGGCCGTGTTTCTGTAGCTCAATTATAACTTCCATTTTTTCGTTGAGCCTCTCGAGGTTTTCTCTTATTTTTTCGAGTACGCGTAAAGGTTTTTTGCTTAGGAGTTCTTCTCTGGTCACGGGGTTGTCCCCTAGTGTTTTTGAAGTGTAGTACAGTAGAACTAATTGTGGAGGGTTTATTAAGTCTTACGAAACACTGGTAATTATTCACAACAACTACACACGCTAACTGAGAGCAAAACGCTGCATCCCAGAACAAACATGAAAATCAACGAAAAACCAAACAACGCTCAAAAAACAGTTTTCTCAGCTTATTGCTACCAAAGCTAAAGCAAAGGTAAAATAGAATTTCGAAATGGAAAATTGGGAGTTTAGAAGGGTACTGGCACTTGGTTTCTAGCTTCCTCTACAATAGGCAGCACTTGCTTAAGTTCCCTGAAATATTTCAGCACCGTTATGCCTCTCTGAGTGACAGCGTAAACCACACGTCGTTTTCCAACTGTCCTCTCTTCCACCAAGCCTTGCTTAATCAGGAATTCCAAGTATTCTTTGAGTACGCTGCAGTTAACGTTAGCTTTGTACATGACATGAGTTAATTTGAGTGGACCTCTGTGAGCCAACACCTTTAGGATGTCTACATACATTTCAAGTTTGGAACGTCGCATATCTTAGCCTCTTTTTTTGCCATATTCACCGTTTTTATATAAAGCTTTTATGTATCAGTACTAAGTATTTTTCTTCATCGCGGCACGTCAGCAAGAGCCTTTTGCCTGTGCCATGTTTAACACGTTTAGTCTAGTTTCGAAGGCAGTGACCATGTCATCTAGCAATATTTCCTGCAATTCTGTCGAAAGTCCGGTGATTTTTGCGTTGAAAATCTTTGCCATTTTTGCTTCTAATTCTTTTCTACCTTTTTGAGTAAATTGTTGCTTCACGATTTTTCCTCCAAGTTTATGCTCAGAATTAAGTTCAGGATATTTAACTAACTTATGAAAAACGGATTCAGATGCAGAATACACATTCACAGTGAACATGAACGATGCAAGTTTGGTTTGAACGCTTTCCTTTTGAGGGCTAAAGCCGCCAACGCTACTGCAACAAATAATGGAAGAACTATCCAAGCTGGGAATTCAGGGATCACCCACACATTTGACGACGCAAGATCGAAATGTACAGTGCTCTTTAACCCAGTGTAGTAAAAATCATAAAGAAACTCCACAAGCACTCCTGTAGCCTTGTCAAAATAATACTGGGTAATGCGAGTATATGTTCCAACCTGCTCAGTTTCATCCGTTACATCGAACTCCAAAAGGTTTGTCTCTCTTTGCCCACCTGCGTAGTCCCTAACTAGGGTAGCGTTTACGTAGTAGGGTTCAGAAGCAGAAGGATTTATCGTGTCATAACTGTTTAGGTTAGCGCCGATAAATGCGACTTGCGCCACTGTCGTTTCTCCCGTATCTACGTCGCAAAAGCCATCTGCTACGTCTTCAGTTCCGTTTCTGAAGTGGGTTATTACTTGCACGCTTATTTTTGAGCCTGAAACGTCGGTTACTGTGACTTTCTGCCATTGGGTTTGGTTCAGTTCCACCAGATCTGAAGGAGGTGTATCAAAGAAGTCTGAGTTAAAATTGGCGTATGTGGTGTATTCGAATTCGTCACCCTTTGAAACTCCCACGGTTACCTGAGCCTGAACCAATGTTACTCCTATCATTGTAAAACACAGGAAAATCAACAGGCATGCGGGAAACGCTAACTTGTTCATACCACATTCTTCTCTTATTCAATATCGGTAGAAAACACCATATTACACGATGAGTTAATAAACTTGCGGTTTTTCACGGATAAAACTGAACAAACTGCGGAGAAACAGTGTTCTAAGCTATTGCTCGGGAAAGACTTAGCTCCCTTATATATAGAAACTGCATAATGCGAGGGACAGGTTGGGTCTGCGGTGTTCAGCATGTTTTAGATTTCGAATTTTTCTATGATTTTGCTTTCTTTTTCTCCTGTTATTTCTGCGATTACGTGGAAGTATTTTTGGAGTCCTGATTTTTCTATTCTCGGCTTAAGCAGCTCGTCTATTTGGAATACGCCTGCGGAGTTGCTCATTGTTATTTTTACGGTGATTGGTTTTTTTAAGCCTTCTATGATTTCAATTTTTTCGATGGACAGGGCGGAGACGGCGTGGATGTCTATTTTTCCTGCTTCGAATGGGATTCTTGCTCTTCCGGCTTCCATGTCTAATGCGTCGGCGATGCCCACTATGCCTGCTTCTATGGTTAGGGGTTTGTTGGGTTGTTCATGCGCTACTATGGCGTGGAGCACTTCGGAGGTGATTATTGCGCGTTCTTCTACGGTGTAGATTGGTGTTAAACATTGGTCTATGAATTCTAAGGCGATGAGTGCACTGTACTTTTCATGGTCGTTTCTCGTGACTATCATTCCTAAGTCGTGGAATATTGAGCCGAGAAAAACCACGACTTCGGCGTCTTCGGTTTTCATACCGTAATTCTTTACTATGCTGGGTTTCACTTGCTTGTCTGCGAGTATGCGTAGCAGTTTGAGTGCTAGGTTAGCCACGATTTTCACGTGTGTGGGACCGTGGTCGGTATATCCCATGCGTTCGATAGCCATCACGTTTGCGCATTTCCAGAAGGTCTGCAGTTTCGTGTTTTCTTTGACTTTGTCGATAACGTGTTTTAGTTTGACGTTGCCGTGAAATGGTATGTTGAAAACGTACGACACTTAATCAGCCTCATTTGACATGAACATATTGTTAACGCAAAAATTTAAGCTTAGCCAGCCATTAAAACTATCGCTTATCCCTTTTCCCAATAGTGCATGTTGAATAAACATGCTTTTAAGCAAGCTTATCCATTGCTTTTCAAGCAGAAGCCGTGAGGTCTGTGCTTGGGTAAAAAGAAAGTGCTAAGCGAAGGCGCAATCAGCGAAATGGTGTATCCTGCGCAAGGCGAAGTTTTAGGCGTAGTAGTGAAACTTTTTGGGTTCGACCGTATTCTGGTTAAATGTCAGGATGGCAAAGAAAGGCTCTGCCGAATTCGCGGTAAAATGAAACGGCGCGTTTGGATCCGCGAAGGCGACATCGTAATTGTTTCGCCCTGGGATTTTCAAAGTGACAAGCGCGGTGATGTGGTGTGGCGTTACACGCACGCGCAAGCTGAGACTTTACGCAGGAAAGGTATCCTGACAATATAGCCTGTTAGCTTTTTTTATTCATAAGTGCAAGTTTCTGCTGTAAGCAGGCTTTGTTCAACTGGTTTAAATAATTCGCGTCTTATATCATGGTGAACGTCGATGTCAAGGAAAGCTCGTAAAAAACTTGCACATAAAGAGAAAACCGTGGAAAGAAGGGATAAGATGCTGGTGCACGACTTCTCTTCTGAAAGAGCTACTGTGGAGGAGGTTTTTGATCAAGCCACACGTATGGTTATTTATGAGTTCTTGAACAGCGGCGTGTTGTATGAGGTTAATGGCGTCGTGAATGCTGGGAAAGAGGCTATGGTTTACTGGGGAAAGAATAAAGACGGCAAGGATTTGGCGGTGAAAATCTACTTGACAACGTCTGCTGAGTTCCGCAAGGGCATGTTCAAATACATTGAGGGCGATTACAGGTTCAAAGGCATTAAGCGGGACACACGGTCGATGATTTTTGCTTGGGCGCAGAAGGAATTCAGGAATCTGGAGCAGGCTTGCCGGGCAAAAGTGCGAGTACCTATACCAGTTGCGGTTAAGAATAACGTGTTGGTGATGGAGTTCATCGGGAAGAACGGGGCTAATGCGCCGTCTTTGAAGGAGCAGCAGCCGAAGAATCCCGATAAAGTTTACGTTACATTGTTGACTTATCTGAGGCGGCTTTACCAAAAAGCTGACCTTGTCCACGGCGACTTGAGCGAGTATAATATCATGATGTGGAAGGGCAAACCTGTGATTTTTGACGTTGCGCAGGCTGTGCCGACATCGCATCCTATGGCTGCGTTTTTCCTTCGAAGGGACTTGACTAACGTGAGCAGGTTCTTTAGTCGGTTGGGTGTTAAGGTTCTTTCAGTTGAGGAAGCGTATAAGAAGGTTGTTGGTTAGAATGTCGAAGCCAAATATGTTTGTTAGAATTCCCAAAGAGCGGGTGGGTGTACTGATAGGCCCTGATGGGAAAGTTAAGCAGAGAATTGAAGAGAAGTTTATGGTTGAGCTTCTGATTGAAGGCGATTCTGGCGGTGTGACAGTTGTGTTGTCGGAGAAGGCGAGTGATCCTTCGTTGCTTTTTAGGGCTAAAGATACCGTGACTGCCATTGGTAGGGGTTTCTCTCCTGAACAGGCGTTTCGCTTGCTCCGCAACGAGGATGACGTTTTTGACTTTATAGATTTACGTGCCGTTTTCGGTAGGTCTGATTCAGACATCAAGCGCGTGAAAGGACGTGTAATCGGAGCGAACGGGAAAACGCGCAAACTTGTTGAGGAGTTGACTGAAGCTAGCATGGTTGTTTATGGGCACACGATTGGCTTTATCGGCTCTTTCGAGCAGGTGGATGTTGCCCGAAACGCGGTGCAGATGCTTATTAACGGAAGCCAGCACCACACGGTTTACAGGTATTTGCAACGGAAACGTAGCGAGTTTAAGAAGCAAAGGCTGGAGTTGTGGGAGAAGCCATCAGAAGAAAAATAGTTTTGGAACTGGCGTGCGTTTTTTATCCATACCCCCCTCTATTTATGGAAGAGGCTATTAAATGGCGTTATTTTATAGTGCAATAGTTTTATGCCATTAAATGGCAATG
>CAZZLA010000023.1:8718-11384 GCA_964655035.1 uncultured Candidatus Bathyarchaeia archaeon
CATCATAAATGGTTTTATCTTTTCAGAAATTAGTTAACCTGAAAACGGAAGCAGTTTTCAGCGTGGGTTCCAAACGCACCAAATAGCTTTTTGCTCACAAGCCAACACGCACGGTGCCTTGCCGCTTTCAGGCTTGCATGGGGAACACGCGTACTTTATGTTTTTCCTTTGCTGCTCAGTCACCGCCGCCACCGTCTTGGCCTCCAAGTCAATCAGCATATCCACCAGTTCAAGGGCTGACTGAGGACATTGCACTATGCATTTGGCGCAGCCGATGCATTTCTCTGCGTCAATAACAATGTAGTATTCGCCTGAACCATCGCTGTAGCCATAATACGTGATGATAGCCATTCACCGCTCAGCTTTTCTGCGCTTTCTCGTACAGCGCCTTGCCGAATAGCGCCGCGCCTATGGCTCCGGCAATCATGGGGTCTAACTCGTTATCCTTCCAGTTCGGCATTGGAAGGCATTTGACGCCAAGCGCCTTTTCTATCCTCGTGACTATACCGATGTTCTTCGACTGCCCACCCGTGATGACAAACTCTTTTTCCAAGCCCACCCTCTTGATGAGGTTGCCCATTCGGATAGCCATCGCATGCGTGTAAGCAGCCAACACCTTTTCTTTAGACCAACCCTTCCGCAATAGCCCCATAGCCTCAGTTTTCGCAAAAGCAACGCAAGTGCAGCTCACCGGCGGCGGCTCCTCGTCAACTTGAAGCGACACCTCACCGATCGTCTCAATCGGAACTTTCAGCAGGTCAGCGAAAACTTCCATGCCTCTGCCCGTGCCAGCGGCGCACTTGTCATTCATCAGAAACGAGGTGACCCTGCCCGTTTCGTCGCAGTGAATTGCCTTGATGTCCTGACCGCCAACGTCAAGCACCGTTCTGACGCTGGGACCCCAAATGTAATTCGCGCCTTTCGCATGACAAGCAATCTCCGTTATAGCCTTGTTAGCCATGGGCACATTCACGCGGCCATAACCCGTTCCAACAATGTACTTAAAGTCATTAACTCTAAGCCCTGTTCCTTCCATCGCCCAATCCAAAGCTTTCTTGGCGCTGTCAGGACTGTTCGAGCCAGTCCGCATTACACCCCAAGAATAAACCTCACCATCAATCATTATTGCCGCTTTAGAGCCGACCGAGCCGACGTCAACGCCTGCGGTGATTATGTCTTTGTTTTTCCACTTTTTTTCCGAAAAGACCCTGTGGTACTCTTGCCATCTCCAGTATTCCACATCTTCTTTTTGCGGGGTTTCCTTCATTTTTTACACCTTTTTAACACGACGGACGGCAACAAGCGCCGCGCCCAAAGCGCCAGCGTACTCTGGATACTCAGGTATCAACACATCAATACCCAGCTTCCTTTTTAAAGATGCTACAAAACCAACATCCTTGGCGACACCACCCATAAGAACCACATCAGGGTTAACTCCCAGCCTATGCACCATTGATGAAACACGGTCAGCCATAGCGTCAAAAATAGCCCTTACAATCTCAGGCTTCGACTCTTGCCGATGAATCAAAGTGACTACGTCTGACTCGCCGAAGATAACGCAGCTAGCGTTTATCGGGCTTGCACGCTCCGCCTTAAGCGAAAGTGGACCCATGTCCTCCAGTTTCACTTCTAAGGCTCTTGCCATGGCTTCAATGAACGCGCCAGCTCCAGCCGCGCAACGCTCGTTAACCACGAAGTCCATCATAATTCCATTATCATCACACTTCACGGCTCTCGCTTCCTCCGCGCCCACATCAATTATGGTTCGGGTTTTGGGAAAAAGGAAAACTCCTGCCTGAGCGTCAGCACCCATCATGCTTATGGTGCTGTTGGAATTAGGAGCCATCTCCATGCCTGAACCCGTAGCAGTAACATGACTCACATCAGACAACGACAACTTCGCTTCTTTCAACGCTTCGTCAACAGCTTGCTCAGCGGATTTTGTTGGGTCAAACCCGGAAAAAGCTTTACCACGGGACACCACCTCTCCGTCCTTCAAGACCACTGCCTTAACAGTTTGAGTACCCAAATCAATTCCAACTGTAATCATCAACCGCACCGCCTAAATGTCAATTCTCGCCGTAAGCATCTCCAAGAACGCCTCAACTCTCGTTTTCATCTGACCCACATCTTCCCGCGTATAGTCAGTATCCAAATAGTAAACAGGAATGTTAATGCGGTCTAAGACTCTCTTGACGCGAGTGTACTCCATAGCGTAGAGCATGCAACCGCGAACCACATAGTAAATTACGCCTTGAATATTCCACTCTTTAATCTTATTCAACAACCAGTTGATTCTATCCTCGTTTCCATCTTTAGAAGTGAAGCACGGACACGTGGACGCCATCAGGTACCTTTCACCAACAGCCTTAAACATGTCATTCATCGACCACTCATCCACACCCACAGGGTCATACAAAAGCCTCTCACTCGAACAGAGCTCATCAGCCACTAGAACACCTTTAGGCGTACCTTCCTCAATCAACGTGGGAAGCTTCCAGTTGTCAGGCCATAACATCGGCGTGCCAGTAACCATCACCCGCGGAGTGTCTGGAGGACATACCCACATTTTCTTGCGCGCCCTCTCTTCAAGCTCGTCACATAAAGCTTCCGTCTTCTCAGTCCAACGCGTTATGTCATCCCACATGTACGTCTGATTAACCAAC
>CAZZLA010000024.1:0-9224 GCA_964655035.1 uncultured Candidatus Bathyarchaeia archaeon
TGGGGACGACGGATGATTTTGTGGTGACGTCAGCTGAGGCTATTTTCCTTTTCCCCATAATAGGTGGTTTCATTGGGTTGCTGGGGGCTGCGTACTTTGTAGGCTGCGGTTTTCTAATGTCGTATCTTCTCGCTTTTATCGATTCGGTTATTAGAGTTCCTGTGGAGTTCTTGTTGAAGCTTGCTCCTTCTGTTATGACTGTGGCTTTTGTGCTTGTTTTGACTGGGCTGCAGCATTTTGATGGTCTTGTTGACTTGGGTAACGCTATAGGGCTTGGTAATTTGAAGGAAAGAAGGGCTGCGGCGCATGCTTGGACTGTGTCTCATAAAGGCGCTTTTCTAGCTATTTTTGTGGAGACCTTGGTGGTTTTAGGGTTGTTTTTTATGAGTGGGGAGGTTGCTTTCGGAGCGATAATCGTGGCTGAGGTTGCGGCTAAGCTGGGGATGGTTACGATTGCGTGGTTTGGGAAGCCGACGCACACTGGTTTGGGGTCTATTTTTCTTGAAAGCGCGAAAAAGAGGCGTAACATAGTGGCTTATGTGCTGGCTATCCTGATTGTTTATCCGCTTTTGGGTTTGACGGGAGTTTGGGTGGTTTTGATAAGTGTTCTTTTGGGCGTGTTTATGGCGATGGTAGCGAAAAGCGTGTTTGGGGGAGTCTCAGGTGACATGATAGGTGCGACGAATGAGACAGTCAGAGCGGTGTCTTTGGTTTTTGTGGCAGGTGTGTTACTGTTATGAAGGCTCCTGCTTTGATAATGGCTGGCGGCAAAGGCGAAAGAATGGGGTTGCCGGTTGAGAAGCCTCTGTTGCCTTTCCTCGGTAAGCCGTTGATAGACTGGGTTGTTGACGCTGTACAATCCGCGAGGAACGTTTCGTATTTTTATGTTGTAACGAGCTTGAATACTCCTGATACCGAGAAGAAATGCCTGAAGGACGGCTTGCGAGTTTTGAGAACCGACGGCAAAGGCTACCATAACGACTTGAAGCAAGCCATAATGCGCGCAAAACTGTTCTATCCCATCTTGGTTATTCCCTCTGACATCCCAGCCATAACGGGAGAGTTTCTTGACCGAGTTATCAACGCTTATGAAGCGTGTGGAAGAGACGCTTTAGCGGTTTTTGTTCCCATAGAAGCGCGTGAAGGACGTGGACTGTCGATTTCCTCCACAGACTATCACGATGGAGTGCTGTACGCGGTTTCAGGAGTAAACATCATCAACGGAGCCAAGATTGACCAACAAAAAATCCCCACAGATGTCATAATAACCGAAGAAACACAGGTTCTCCTAAACGTAAACACGTTAAAAGACTTAGATATCGCCGAAAAAATAATGAGAAAGCAAGAGAAAAGAAACTCGTGACTGACGTGTAATTTTTGTCTATAGCCCACCTTATTTAAAGTATAAATACGCCGCAGCGCGCTGCGGATAGACCCTTATAGGTTTCTGCATAGTATTTCTATTATATGACATGTTGGCGCTTGCCGGTCTGAAAAACTATAGTTTCTCTACATTTAGGTTGTGGCTCAGATTAGACTTGAGAGTAGACTTTAATCGGTGGCATGTTTCACTTTTGTGCAAACATGAATCCATTATGGTGGGCCGGGCCGGACTTGAACCGGCGACCTTTGGCTCGTAAAGCCAATGTCCTAACCAAGCTAGACGACCGGCCCACCCTTTTGTTCTTCTGATAAAGTTTGCCCTGTTAATCTTTAATTTTTCGTTTCGAGGTGTTTTTTGCATCAGTTTTTAGCGTTGATTTTATTTGATTTACGCTTTTTTCGATGGTGTCGACTGGGTTTTCCAACTGAGCAAGCTTGGTTTTCACGTTTACTTTCTTTCCAAGTAGCCTTTTAGCTAGGTTCAGCATGCTCGTCGGGTCGCTCATGAAGATTGGGAAACCTTTGTGCGCGAGGTACGTGTTCACGTATGTTCGCCCCAGCTCGGATATTATAATGCTTGGGACGCCCTGAAGGGCTGCTTCTCTCGCTATGGTGCCGCCTGCACTTACAACCAAATCCGCGTTTGCCACTGTTTTCGCCGAATCCACAAACTCGTCCGTGCCACCGTAGCGTCTAAGAAGAAGAACGTTTCCGAGCGCCCCGAGTTTTTCCGCTATTTCCACTGTCTGGTCCGCTGTTCCAAGTGCGTAAGCCGCTTTGGTTTCTATCTCCCTGACAACTATCAACGGCTTCTTATAATCCGAGGTTCCGGGCGGTTTCAACTCTTTAATCCAAGCAATCTCGTCTACACCCTTAAACTGGACGATTCTGTCAGGGTAATACTCCTCCAGAAACCGTTTAGGCAGAGCCTCTGACGCGACAAGCGTGGTGGCGAAGGGTATGGTAAGCTTGTTTACGGCTTTAGCGTGTGGCGTGTCAGCCGTCAAGATTATGGGAATTCCCAAGCCAAACGCGGTCCTGCAGAGTTCAACAGACTGATGAGAAACCGCAATGTCAGGAGGGTCATCCTTGAACAGCTTGGAAAAATGAACTATGCGCTTAGCGCTCTCCTCAAGTCTTGAAAAAAGCGTGGCGGGACGGTATTTCCCGACCACAACTGGCTTTTCGCCGAGAATACTGGCTAAAGCTAGCGTATCCGGATGCTCCCGCGTAGTGAGTATTACTTCGTGACCTGCCATTCTAAGGCGCTTAGCAATTGCCGAGCCGTATCGCATGTGTTTGCCGGTGCATGCGTCATACCAGATCTTCACGGTTGAATTTTCACCTTTTCGCCTTTTTTTCTTTGATGAAGGCTTCACGCTTAGCCTCATACTGCTTCTTAGTCATAACCTCTTTTGCTGGAACACCCATCAAAACCTTTCCAGCAGGAACGTTCTTGGTTACTAAGCTTCCTCCGCCGATAACTGAGTTTTCGCCTAAAACCACATCTGGCAGCACCGTGACTCCTCCGCCGATTACGACGTTATCCTTCACCACCGGCGAGGTTAGAAGGCTGCTTTTCGGATACTTGTCGTTGAGAAGCGAACTGTTAGGCGCGATGAACACGTTATCGCCGAGGATGCACTCGTTTGACACGGTCACGTGAGCTTGTATGTTGCAGTTTTTGCCTATAACCACGTTTTTGCCTATGTCAACGAAGCTGCCGATGCATGTACCGTCACCTATTTTTGTGTTGTCGCCTATCACCACGTAATTCCAAACCACAACGTCCCGTCCGAATTGAACGTTGGCGCCTATAATTACTCCCTTTCCAGTTTTTGGCTGCTGCATACTCTTCACTTTTGGAATTCAAGGTTTAAATAGTTTAAAAATTTACTTAACTTTTCTGTTAGAGGATGAGGTTCAAATTGGCTAAAGAAACAGTCCTCGTGGTGGGTTTAGGCGAAATTGGAAGCATTTTATTTGAGTTACTGAAGGAAAACGCAGGCTTCACGGTTTACGGATTAGATTCAGACGAAACAAAAATGCGCGCAACACGCCAAGACCCGAGCAAACTTCCAAAAGAAGTAGACACCATGCACATATGCCTTCCATGCAAAAACCAGGAAAAATTCGTAGCCACCGTTGCGGGCTACGCAAAAGGGTTCAAACCAAAACTACTCATCATCAACAGCACGGTGCCTCCAGGAACCACCAAGAAAGTCCAGCAAGTCTGCATGTGCCTCGTTGCGCACTCACCGGCCCGTGGAGTACACAAAAGCCCCGAACACATGAAGTGGGAACTAAAGCGGTGGACAAAATACGTTGGCGGAGCAGACGCGAAAGCCGCAGAAGCCGCTTGTAAACATTTTGAAAAACTCGGGTTGAAATTAAAAAAGCTGAAAAGCTGTACAGAAACCGAGCTGGCTAAGCTGTTTGAAACGACCTACCGCGCGTGGATGATTGTCTGCTTCCAAGAGATGCACCGAATCTCCCGAGCTTTCGACGCTGACTTTGACGACGTAATTGATTTTCTGGAAGACACGCACCGCGGTAGATTAGACAGGCCGATAATGTTTCCAGGGTTCATTGGCGGACACTGTCTAATACCGAACACTGAACTGTTACTGCAGTCGTATGATTCAGAGTTTTTGAAGCTCATCCTAAAGTCAAACCAGAAGCGAAAAGAAGAGATCAAAGACAAGGCGGTTCAAAAAGAAGCGAAGAAAATCGCGAACAGGGTAAAAACATTAGAGAAAGAGATTGGAGAAAAACCTGAAGAATGCGATTGACGCTTATAAGACCTTATTTACGCAGAAAAGTTGAATCAAAACCGCGGTGTACAAATGAAAGTAGTCATGATTAACGACGCTGCGTTTGTAGGAGAAACTCTACTCAAGTACATGCCAGCTGACATAGAAAAACAGCACATCAAGCGCAGCAGAGGTCTTTGGGATAAAACGTTTGGCATAGCCTTTAAAATTTTGGGAGCGAAAGGCGACATGTACCATGCACATTATCTTTTACAAGACTGCTACATCGCGTCCAAGCTCGGCAAGAAACCGTTAATCGGGCACGCTCACGGGAGCGACTTACGCGACGAAATCAAAAGAAGAAAATGGGGCTGGATCATCAGAAGTAACCTGCGAAGCTGCAACAGGATACTCGTTGCCCAACCAACCATCTTAGACAAGGCTCTGGAATTTAACGAGACCGCAGAGTACTTACCTATTCCTTTCGACCCCAAAATCTTTTTTCCCACGCCGCTTCCACCTGAACGCCCAGAAAAACAAGTGTTCATAGCCTCAACCCATGATTTCAGGGTTAAAGGCACTGACAAATTTCTGAGGGCTCTGGCTTCTTTAACAGTGCCAGTGAGGATAAAAAGCTTAAGGGCGGGAAAGAACCTCGCAGAAGCCCAAAAGCTTGCGCAAGAGTTAGGTTTGAAGGTTGATTTCATACCTAAAGTGTCACATGACAAAATGAGCGAGTTGTACAGGGAAAGCGACCTGGTTTTGGGAAGTTTCAGCATCGGGCAGTTGGATACTGTCGCTATAGAAGCCATGGCTTGCGGCCGTCCTGTCGTCCACTCGGTTTCGCGGAAATTCTTCAAAACCTGCCCTTTAGAAGAACTTGAAAGCATCGACGAGACATCAGAGGTCATCCAAAAACTGCTGGTTGACGAGAAAGCGCAGGAACAACGAATCAAAACTCAGCTGGGTTATGTTAACTCCACCCACGCCGCGCCTTTGCTGGCTGAAAGACTGTTTGCAATTTACAATGAACTATACAAGGAATTATGCAGAGCATCCTAAACGTGCAGTCGTCAGCTAAAAATTTAGTAACGAAATTTCAGGTGCCTTGCCTGCGGGATGAAGAGTTAAATAAGTAGAAAAAAGACTCTTACTTCAAAAAAGGCTGCAGACGGAGAAAATCGTTGATAAAACTTAGAATCGACGTCGACTACCCATACCCTTCAAGGTTAAGGAGCTTTGTCTACACAGCGTTAAACACCCACGCTCGCAAAGACTACTTGAAAAACTCGAAAATACTGGCAAGAATGATTAACGAGTCACCAAAAGAAGTTAAGGCTTACTGGTTTTTCACGCCCACAACCATCCCTGACAAAGAACTGGTGGACGCGCTAAACGCTGAGAAGCATGAGGTAGCCCTGCACATCGTAAACCACCCTTACGAGGAACTGAAATTTTTGGAGAACGCCACTAGCAGAAAAATACGCTATTACACGATTCACGGCACTTCACGTTTGCTAGGGCGCATAATATGGAAACGATGGACCGCCAAGTCTCCTTCGATTCCGCAGGATTTCCCCGTGCAGTCTTTTCACCAGTTTCCCACGCTAAGCTTTGACTCTCGTTGTTACTCAAAAGGCACGGCGAAAGCTATTAAAATAGCAGAAGACAGCATCGCCCAAGGGAAAATCTTAGAAATTCACCCAGAATGGCTTTTCCAACGGGGAACAATCAACCATAGAGGCCCATACTACGAAGCGTTAAGGACACTTTTGAACGTCGATGAAGAACTGAAAAAGCTCACGGTTCGCAAGAAATTCTTCATCAAAATAGCCCGTGACACAAAAGAATACGAAAAAGATGTCTGGCTAACAGAAAAGTTTGCCGAAAAACTCAGGGATACTGGAGTGGACATCTTCACCTTCATCGAGAGGAAATGGCTCCACAAACCGTCAAACCCTCCAAAAAACTGGAGAGAAACAGGCGATAACATCGCAATCCTCCAAATCCCCAGCTATGACGAATGGTGGAAGAACATAGGAAAAAAAACCCGCAACATGATTCGGAAAGCCGAAAAAAACGGCGTAACCACAAAAGTTGTTGCGCCAGACGTGGAATTGGCTGAGGGCATCTGGAAAATCTATAATGAAACGCCGATAAGACAGGGGCGAAGCTTTCCTCATTATGGCGCGGCATTAAAAACCGTGAAAAGAAGAGTTCTTTCACCTGGAAACCGCACTTTCATAGGGGCCTACCTCGAAGAGGCGTTGGTGGGGTTCATTCAACTCGTTCACGGAGACAAAACAGCATTAGTGTCCCAAATCCTGTCGCTGCAGAAGCACTGGGACAAAGCAGTGAACAACGCTTTGGTGGCGAAAGCAATAGATGTTTGTGCCGCTCAACAAGTTAATTGGCTTATGTACGGCAGAATGGGAAACCACCCCTCGCTAGATAGGTTTAAACAAAACAACGGCTTCACCCGCCTCGCACTGACAAGATATTATGTGCCTCTGACGTTGAAAGGCAGTGTAGCCATAAAGCTGGGCTTATACAGGGAATTTAAGGATGCTCTCCCGCAGCGAATAAAATATTTTCTGATTCCGATTTACAATTGGATAAGCAGAACCAAAGCAAACATGAAGTGAACGTAAAAAAAGTCTAGGCGGCTCAATTCTGCGTGAAATGTTCAATAAGCGTCTTTAACATGGTTCGCAACTAGTAAACTACATATACGCAGACGGCAAGTAACCATGAATTGATAGCTATGAAAAAAGTGCTGCTGATAGCTTACCATTTTCCGCCTCTCGGAGCGGTTGGCGTTTTCAGAACTCTAAAGTACACAAAATATCTCCCTGAATTCGGCTATCAACCCCACGTTTTAACAGTTAAGAATCCCATGTACCGCGAGAAAGACCCGACGTTAGTTAGAGAAATCCCCAAGGTGGCGAAAATTCACAGAACATTCTCGTTTGAGCATAGAATACTTAGAGTCCCTCGACTGCTAAACATAAACCTGAAATGGTTTTATATGCCAGATCAAAACATCGGATGGTTTCCGTTCGGAGTCTCCACCGGTTCAAAGCTTGTACGCAAAGAAAACATCAGTGTGATATACGCCACTTCACCCATATGGACTAGCCTGTTGATAGGGTTATTTTTAAAGAAGAAAACGAAAAAACCGTTGGTAGTTGATTTCAGAGACCCCTGGACAGATAACTGGGACATTAAATACCCAACTAGATTTCACGAACGGTTTGAAAGAAAGATGGAAATGTCGATTTTAACCCAAGCTGATTACGTTACCGTAGCAACGGATTCGATAAGAAACAATTTGATAAAGAAATGCCCTTTCATAGAATCAAAAATTGAAACGATAACGAACGGCTTTGACCCAGAAGACTTCAAGAATCTGAAGATATGCAAGAAAACAGGTAAATTCACCATAACGTATGTGGGCTCCATCTATGGTTTGCTCACTGCCAAACCGTTCTTGATTGCCTTAAAGGAACGGGTGAAAGAAATGAAAGGATTTAAAGAGAAAGTTGAAGCCGTGTTCGTCGGCAACTGCGGTAAAGAAACGCCTCAACTCGTCAGGGAACTCGGGTTAGAAGAAAACGTGAGGTTTGTTGGGTATGTGCCGCATAGAAAAGGTTTGGAGTTCATGGTGAACTCGCAAGCGTTGCTTTTGCTGATAACCCTTGAAGGCTCAAAAGGAGAAGGAATACTGACGGGAAAGCTATTCGAGTACCTTGCTTCCCGAAAACCCATAATTGCTCTTGTGCCGGAAAACGGGTTGGCTGCCAACGTGATAGAATCGTTAAACGCTGGAACTGTTATTTCTCCACGGGACGTGCAGCGGCTTAAAAAAGCAATTGCTAGTTATTTTGACCAGTGGGTAGCGGGAAAACTATCTGTGGCAACGGATGATGCGAGCAACATAACACGTTACAACCGCAAGGTTCTAACTGGCAGATTGGCACAGATATTTGACAAGCTAACACAATAGACAGCTTGACGTTTGAAAATTGAATATTGAACACGTTGGCTGACCATGTAAACTGCATGGTGGAGTGTACTCATTTATTAAAACATAAAATTAAATACCAACCTGACATTATGCAATGAAAAACAGTGAAGGATGCGACTTTGGCAAAATATGATATCCGACTCCAGTATTCCGGTTTCATCATATTTGCAGCTAAGATGCTCGGCGTAGCCACTGGGCTAATTTTCCAGTTTATGGTGGCGTGGTACACGCTTGGACGCCCAGGGGAATATGACATCTGGTTTAACATCAGCGATGTTCTAGCGTACTTCACGATATTGGTGGGAGTAGCTCCTTTCTGGGTAATGCGGTTCGTCGCCCGAGGAAAAGAAGGCGCTGCAAAAACAGGGTTTGTAACAAATTTGATAATCTCTGTGATAAGCACCATCGCCTACCTATCGCTCATACCGTTTATTCTTCCCCTGTTAGGCATCTCATCCACTTTCCTGCCAGTTTATTTTATCGCTTCGCTTCAGATAGTGGAGCTGTACGTTCTTACTATCTTTGAGTCGTGCCTTCAAGCCACTATTCCGCAAACAATCGGCTACGGGCTGCTCGTCCAGCAAGTTGGCAAAGTAGCCTTAGGCTACGTGTTAATAGTTCAATTGGGACAGCCCCTCATAGGAGCGTTACTCGCTACCATTGTAGCCATCAGCGTTCAACTAGTTTATTACTTCAAAATCCTCGCGGCTCAATTCAAAGAGAAAATCCAGGTAAAATACGTAAAGCAGTGGCTCAAAGGTTCCTTAGCAAACATATACAATGTTATAGGAAATCAAATTGCAGCTTACATTTTCATCATGCTCTACGACCTGGGAGGCGAAGGCAGCAGAGGAAGACTTGGAGCGGCAGCCACCATCACAAACGTTATCTCTTACTCGTCTTTTTTAGCGTTTGCCCTTTACCCGAGACTTTTGGCGGAAAGAAAAAAAGAAGATGTAACGACGTCGCTGAAGATTGTTTTGATGTTCGCCATCCCCATGACGGTAGTTGCCATAGCATTGTCTGACACATACGTTACACTTCTAAGGCGAGACTACCCT
>CAZZLA010000024.1:9234-11289 GCA_964655035.1 uncultured Candidatus Bathyarchaeia archaeon
TATTAGCTGTGGATACATTGATTATGGTTACATCCAGCATTTTCGGCTCGGTCCTTTTCGGGATGGAAAGTTTGGATAAAGATGAAAAAATCTCATTTAAAAGCCTGGTCAAAAGCAGATTGTTTATTGTTTTTTCGATGCCTTATATTCGTTCAGCTATAGTTCTGCCCATAACGTATTACGTGTTGACAACGCCTTACGCTTTCAATCAACCTCTGCAAGCCGCGTTTTCTATAAGCGTAATTACCTTGGCAGGTCACCTGTTTACGTTCAGCGCCTTGTACGTTCTCGCCCGCAAAACGATTCATTTCGACATCCCATGGAAAAGCATATCCAAATATGTTTTAGCTTCTGCGGTCACGGGAGTACTGCTCTTCCTTCTGCCTCATCCAGCAGTGATACCCGCAACGACAACCACAATGGAAATAATATTCAATATAGCGCAAACTTTAGTATTAACTGCGATAGGCGCCGTTGTCTATTTGGGCATAGTGATGGCGATAGATAAGGAAGCTCGTACATTGCCGAAGGCCATACTGCAAGAAATTAGAGGAAGAAAAAGGTCGAACGAATAGTTTGCCGTCCTGCACTAATCGCTGTGTATGCTGCATGAACAGTTAAAGCAAAAGAGCCGCTAGCAGGTCGTGTATCGCTTCTTTGTTTTTGACGCCTTTAAAGATGGCTTTACCGCTTGAGAACATGCGAAATGAGACTCCTTGAAAGGTTAAGTCAAAAATGATTCCTGAGAGGGAATTTTTCAGCTTGGTTTTCTTCATGATTTTGGCGATTGCTTCCTCCTTTTTGTCGTATTTGAAGGTGACTACGGCGCCTTTTTCTTCGCCGCAGGTCTCTTCGATTCGGGCCACGTAGTCTTCAACTGCGGGCATTAGAACTGCTCAATCTCCTTTAGAATTTCTACAAACCGGTCGATTTCTTCGCGTGTGTTGTAGATGTAGAAGCTTGCTCGAGCGGAAGATTGCAGCTTGAAAACTTGATGCAACGGTTGGGCACAGTGAAACCCGCTGCGTATCATGATTCCGTAGTTGTCAAGGAAAAGGGCGACGTCATGCGAGGACAAGCCTGCAATGCCAAACGGCATTATTCCACACTTGAGGGCCGGGTCGCTGGTTCCGTAGAGCAGAAGTTTGGTGCAGCAGTTCTGCAAAGTCTTTGTGGCGTATTCAGTCAGCATTTTCTCATGCGCTAGGACTTCGGACATGCCTATGTTTTCTAAGTACTTGATTGCCTCCATTAACGCTACGCCGCCGCAGATGTTGGGTGTTCCAGCTTCAAACTTCCATGGAGGCTCATTCCAGTCTATGCCGCAATGCCCGGTTTTCTGGTTAAAGATAACGTCTTTAATCATTTCCCCTCCGCCTTGGAAAGGCTCCATGGTTTCCAATAGGTGTTTTTTGCCGTAAAGCGCACCTATACCTGTGGGTCCCAGCATCTTATGTCCGGAAAAAGCCAGAAAATCCACGTCTAAGTCTCTTACATCTACAGGCATGTGAGGAACAGATTGAGCGCCATCCACCAGCATCAACGCGCCGTTTTCATGCGCAACTTTAGCGATTCTTTTGACGTCGTTGATTACGCCGCTGACGTTTGAAACATGGCTGAGGCTGGCAAGCTTGGTCTTGCTGGAGATTTTGCTCTCAAAATCCTCGTAATCCAGAGTTCCGTCCTCGTTTACTTTGGCGTATTTAATGGTGAACCCGTTTATTTTCGAGATTATCTCCCATGGAACGATGTTGCTGTGGTGTTCCATCAAAGACACCAAAACTTCATCGCCTTTCTTCAGGTTGCGAAGCCCCCAAGCGTACGCGACTATATTTATCGCTTCAGTTGTGCCTCTGACGAAAACTATCTCTGACGCGTCTTTCGCGTTGATGAACCTGGCGATTTTCTTCCGCGCATTTTCATGTAACTCTGTGGCTTCCAGAGAAAGAGTGTGAACCGCCCTGTGGACGTTGGCGTTGTGGTTCTCGTAAAAATTCTTTATGGCTTCGATTACCTGTCGGGGTTTCTGCGTGGTTGCCGCATTATCAAAGTAGA
>CAZZLA010000025.1:0-2782 GCA_964655035.1 uncultured Candidatus Bathyarchaeia archaeon
TTAACTGTAGACTTGATCGCCTTTTTTGAACCCCACACCAAAATCGCTGAAGTCAAGGTCGGGTCCTATAACAATTCAAGCCATAAGCCCACATAAGATCAATCTACACATAGTTTGCCATATTCTCAGGGTCTAAATATGCTTGTGTCAAGCGATTTTGACTAGATTTTTAGAGAGTATAACAGTTTTTGGTGGGCCGGACCGGATTCGAACCGGCGACCTTCTGCACGTCAAGCAGATGTCCTAACCGAGCTAGACGACCGGCCCTTATGTTTCTAAAAATGGGATTTGGTTCTTTAAGTTTACGGTCACGTATTTTTGCTGTATGCGCTTGACACCTATTTGACCATAGTTAGCCTTAAGATTTTAAAAGTTTTTAGAACTTCTAAATCATTTACATTATGATAGTCAAAGTGTATCTTCCTGTATTCATTTAGCCCCTTGTAATGAGAAATAGCGAGCATATTGCGATATTTCCAAAGGATATCCAAGATGGTTTAGACCTCAAACTCTTGGAACGCCTGAGAATTGAAAAAATATTAAGTAACTTGACACAGTAACATGTTACTGGTGAGGAATGGATGAAGACCAGGTGCCCTAAGTGCGGAAGTTAAACTTTGGATCTTGGTATTTTAGATATGGATGTCAAAAACAAAAAAAATGAAGGTCAGTTCTAGATTGTGTCCTAAGTGTAAACTGATATTTTGTGAGAGCGCGTAGATGAAGAATGATAGCCCAGAAATCTACCAGTGTGATTAAAGCAATTTTTATTCGATTATTTTGTTGCTTCCAATTCTATGAATTGAACTTATGGCTTCATAGAAGACATTTCAGAGTTTAGGAGACGGGAAAGTAATGCCTGCAGTTTTTGGAGATTAGATTGAAGAGGAACTGCAAGCACTGTTTTCCTTTCAACGGGCTTTCTTCCCTTTCGCGCATTTAAACACTTTTCAGAATTATACCCAAAAATCTTCTGAATTCTGGCTAGCTGAAACATAATTCTCGGAATGTTTTACAGAGGCATATCGCGCGTATTGAATTGGCTTTAAGGATTTTTAATCTTATGTCACTCTGTTATGTTATCTTGTTTAGTTCGATTTGAGAATATGTCGTGACTCGAAGCTCAATACTTAAATCAGCACAACTTCATACAGAACAGCTTGAGAAGGAGAAAGGAGGAGGCAACATACTCAGAGTCCGAGTGATTCCAAGCCTATCACTTTTTCTGATGGGCTCCATGGATTGGCTAACAACAATAATCGGAATAATCTACTTTGGAGCAGTTGAAGGCAACCCATTCCTCGCAAACGTAGTCAGTACAAGCTTGCCTGCATTTACCGCCATAAAACTCTCCACAACCATAATCATAGCCTTTCTGTTCCACAAGGCAGATAAAATGCTGCTGAAAACACAAGACAAGACCACCCGCTCATTCAGATACGCACGCTTAATACTCAGAGGCACATACATCATAGCAACAGCGTTGCTTCTATTTGCAATTTTGAATAACCTCCTCGTCGTTGTCCAAACCCTTTAACGTGGAAAACCAAACACTTTTAATTTTGATAAGGCACTTCTGCTCAACCTAAACGACGGCTGATACCGGTGCAAGATAACTTCAAACCTCTAATCGTCTGGCTCATTCTCAACGGAAAAGCAGAAAAAGCCCTAGAACTTCTCGCCAAAAACTACAAAAAAAGCACACCGAAACTAAAAGTAGGCTTGCCTAAAGGCCGCAGGGCAACGGCTTTTGGCTGTTACACGCATAAAGACGCTACGATATCAGTTCTCAACAGCGACGTACTGGGAAACCCCTTCGTTATTTTACATGAATTTTATCATCATTTGCGCACGTCGGTTGACAAAAAGCACAAAGGCACAGAAAAAAACGCTGACAAATTCGCCATGGATTTCATTAAAGCGTACGAGGCTGCAGGTGATCCAGCAAAATAGCATACACGCCTGCCTACTCGTCAGTTACCTGAAAAGAAACTCTTTCTCCTTTCGAGTCGTAAACCGCAACGTTCTGTGCATTGGAGAAGGGAAAACCCACTATCATGAGTACACGCCCAAAAAAGTGATTAAGGTCGACATTAGAAGGGTTTATGTTTCCTGAAGGATGAGAATGTACTGTGCCGACCACTGAAAAGTCCATGGGCAACATGTAAAACGGCAAGTTAGCGAAGCCGTACCCGTAAACCGCTAAAGGAGGAACAACAAGGTCAATAACGCGAATCTCTTTCTTGCTTTTTTTGCCGCGGAGAAGAAGAAAGGTCTCCTTCGGGTAAAGCCGTTTTGCTCCTTCAAAAATCGGCTCTAGCAACTCGGTACTCATTGAAACGGTCAGGTTTTTTGCCATATGAATGCCCATGGCTTGGCGGTTAATTACCTTTACTGAGCGGACAAGCGGTTCTGGAACGGAAAACAGAAATAAACAGGAAACGCATTTAGAACAGAAAGAGCCGGGATGGCAGAGTGGATAACGCGCGGGCCTTGAGAGCCCGTGGATCTTACGGTCCGCATGGGTTCGAATCCCATTCCCGGCGCTCCACTTCCCACAGTACAATCAGCGGCAAAATTACTAAGATCCAAATGAAAAGGTGAAAAGTTCCACCAGCCAAACTGCACTTCACTATAGGGGCGTATTGAAGCGATAAAAACGCCCAGAAAGGGTATTAGCCAAATAGTCGCTATAACCCATGCGCCAACATGCACGAGCACGGTGAACGGAGTTATTTTAGGCTTCTCTTTAGGCAGCTTAATTTTTCTGAAGCGTGAAAAG
>CAZZLA010000025.1:2792-11142 GCA_964655035.1 uncultured Candidatus Bathyarchaeia archaeon
TGCCTTTATTTTTTTAAAGAAATTAGTACTTTGAGCCGTCAAGGCTTCGACATCCTGTTAACCATGTATGCGGCAAAACCGATGGTCATCAGAGTCAAGATTACAGCTATGGCTGAACCCGCAGCGTAATTTCCTCCAAAAAATGCTACATTGTACATTTCGTAGGCTAAAACATCGCTGGCTCCTCTAGGTCCGCCTCTAGTCACGACGTACACTATGTCAAAAATCTTCAGTTCCCATAGAACAGTCAGGGTAACCACAACTATAGATGTAGAGCGCAGCATGGGCATAATTATGCGCCAGAAAGTTTTCCACCGTGAAGCTCCATCTATCTCGGCTGCTTCATATAATTCCACGGGAATGCCTTGGAGACCCGCCGAATACACAATCATTCCGAACCCTGTCCATATCCAAATAGAACCCAATATGATGCTCAACAACGCAGTATCTGCAAATGCATGCCAAGTTCTGGTGAGATCGCCCAGACCTATCAGACTGAGAAATGCGTTCGCTACCCCCGCGTCTTTGTCGTAGATAAAACGGAATAGAACACCGCCCACAACCAAAGGAATTACAACTCCTAAAAACACAATTGATTTTATGATCGTTCCACCCTTCACGTCTCTCAACAGAACAGCGAGAAACATGCCGGACAAAACGACCACAGGAAGGTGGATGGCAATCCAAAGTAAATTGTTGATTAGCCTGCCTAGGGGAAGCGCTCCCTGGAGAAGGTTAGGTAGATTTGCAAGAGGATACACTCCGTTAAACATAACAAAATCGTAATTTTCCAATCCAACAAAGTTTCCTGTTGTGTTAGAAAGAAAACTGGTGTAAAAAGTAGCAACTATCGGATAAAACACAAATATCATTAGGAAAATGAATGCTGGAATCAAAAAGAGGCGAGAAATAGTGAAAAAACGGCGTAAAAAAAGAAAGGTTTTTTGTTCCTCATTATCGACACCCTTTCGGGTAGTTTTTGCTACGTGCTTTGTTGCTGTAACGCAGCGGTTTGAAGTGCATCTAACACGTTGTTCATTTTTGAGGTGCTTGGGCTTGTCCACAAATTTTTCAGTTGGTCCCAGAATGTTTGTTGCCACTGACCACCTATTGTGTCATCTAAGTCTGGAACGATTGTTATGCCTTGTTGTCCCATGAAAGCTACGACTTTTTTGTCAATCGATGTGTAAGCGGAAGACGGAACGTTAACGTTAGTTGCCAAGAAGCCACCTTGACCAACCATGATTTCCTGAGCGTCAGCCCCTGCCAAGTACTGGACCAGTTGCTTTGCTTCATTAAGGTGTGGCGCATCTTTTGTTATGACAGCGTAATCAACGGACCCTGACACTCCATTTGTTCCTGGAAATGGGAAGAAATCGAGGTCGTTTACATCTT
The DNA here is from genome assembly GCA_964655035.1 of uncultured Candidatus Bathyarchaeia archaeon. Taxonomy (GTDB): domain Archaea; phylum Thermoproteota; class Bathyarchaeia; order Bathyarchaeales; family Bathycorpusculaceae; genus SG8-32-3. Next base: position 4,188 of record CAZZLA010000025.1, read on the forward strand.
GTATTTCAGGCAGCGTTGTAATGAAACTGCCTTGCCAATAGATACCGTATTTACCGTCCCAAAGTTTTGCGAGTTGGGCTTCCCAATCAGCAGGTGTGCTGAAGTAACCAGCTTCAAGTAGAGCCGTCAGGTTTCCGAAGACGTTTTCGACTTGTGGGTCTGTCCAGTTGTGAGCACTAGGACCTGTTTCCAAGTCCAGCTGAAGTTGATAGCCTCCGAGACCTATTATAAAGCCTTCTGCGGTATCAGAGAGGGGCCAACCCACTGGGTCTCCGCAAGCTATGGCCTGTTCAACGCCCGGCACCGCTTCGATTGCGGGAAGAAGCGTGTTTTTGAATTCATCAAACGTCGTTGGAATGCTTAGGTCATTGTCTTGGAAGAATGAATCTCTGAACCAAAAGCCTGGCTTGCCGGATAGCTTAAACGGAGCAGCCCATATCGTACCATCTGAATCCTTCACTGGACTTAATATGTTGGACGGGAACTCCGATTCGGTGATTACGTCAGTAACTGCGGTTAAGTAGGGCGAGTTTTCCTGAATCCAGTAGGGCCAAGGTGCTATTATGACATCTACGTCGTATGGTGGATTCGCCAGCTGCTGTGGCACGCTTACCAAGAGGTCTTCGGTGGTTCGTCCAAAGTAAGTGACGTTGATTCCTGTGTTTTGCGTGAAGTTGCCTAAAGCTTGCTCGAAATTGTATTGTTCGCTTCCTGACCAAAGGGCATAAACGGTGAGAGTTGGCTTAGGCACTGTTGAAGCGTAGTAGACATAAGCGAGGACGCCAGCAACTATGATTATTATAACGAGCACTATAACTGCGATTGTTCTAGAAATTGCAGAAAGTCTATTAGACATCTTTCTTTAGCCTCGTTACTTTTTATGTACAAAGTCTTTTTGAATTTATGTGTCTAACAGAGCGCAGCAACAGTCAATTCTGAAAAAATCGTTTTTCAAGCTATTTTTTCTAGAAAATGAATAATTCGATAAGTAAAAATTGTAATTTTCATTTGAAATCCACCGTGTGCAGATTATGGAATGAATTGAAGTTGGTTTACCACGGGGTTGATGAGATTGAACACGATTTGCGGATACGCGCCTAAAATGATTATTGCTGCTACGAGTATGAATATGGGAATAAGCAATCTTTTTGGTTCTTTTATTCTGCTTTCGTCTTTGGGATTTCTTGCGTACATGTAATTTACCAACCTAAACAAGTATGCTGCTTGAAGAACGCTTGTCAGAACGCCTATGACCGCCAGCCAGCTCAAGTTCGCTTGTATGGCTGCAGTGAAAACTAAGTATTTAGCCATGAAACCACCGAAAGGCGGGACTCCCGCAAAAGAAAGCCCTGCTATCACCAAAGCTAAACTAACAAAAGGCATTTTCTTACCTAATCCAGAGAAGTCTTCAAAGGTTCTAAAGCCATGGTGGTTGATGACGCCGATTGCCATGAAGGAAAGCGCCGTGGTTATTCCGCCCATTAGGAAGAAGTAGAGGTTGCCAGTTAGCCCCAGCGCCGTTACGCTGGTAATGCCCACCAAGTTGTAGCCGACATCTGCCACACAAATGTTCGCTATTAACCGTTTCACGTTGTCTTGAATTAAGGCGAACAAGTTGCCCACAATCATGGTTAGAGCGGCCATAACCGCCAGCATAAACGTCCAGTTCAGCACGCTGGACGGCGTCAGGATGAAGAGGAGAACTCGTATGAGAACGTAGTAGCTTCCCTGGTCTATCAAAGCGGAAAGAAAGGCTGCTGAAGAAGAAGGTGCTGCTGTGTAGGCGTCAGGTAGCCAAAAGTGGAAGGGCACGATTGCCGCTTCAATGGCGTAGCCTGTGGCTATTAAAATAAACGCTATCACAAGCAGAGTTTTGTCCGTTAAAGCGGTTAAAGCCTGTCTTACAACCCAGAAATTCAAGCTACCTGTTAAACCGTAAACTATTGAAAGCCCGAAGACAATGAAGGCTGAAGCGATTATTATCATAACCAGATATTTCAGCGTTGAATTCAGGGACACGGGGTCTTTCTTGTAAATCATTAGAAAACTGGAGCCGGCAGCAGCAGCCTCCCAAAAAATGAAAAGCGTTAGAAGGTCGCCTGAAAATACGGCGCCAATCAAGGCCGCTGTAAGTATGATCATAATTGCAAAGTATCGTTCTGAGGGTCTCTTACTTGGGTCCATGTAGAAAACACTGTAAAAGAGGACGACCGCACTGACGGCGATGAACATTATTGCCATGTAAATTGAAATTCCGTCTATCATGAAAGCGCTGGAAAAGTCGGCTAGCGGCGTGCCTGTTAACGTTATGTTAAGAAACGGCAGTGCTGTTTCGGGTGATGCTAGGCTATAGTATTGTGATGCCAAGTTAGCCACAGCGGCACCCGACACTAGGAAAACTGCGGAGAACCAAATCAAAGTCAAAGCGGTTCTGTGCTGGGTTTTGCGGATGGCCTTGAAAACTGGAAGAGTCAATAGAGCGAAAGTAACCAAACTGATTATAGGTAAAACAACGTCAACTATCCCAACCATGTGCGAGTCATGCCTCAAACGAACTGTACTGTCTGAATCAAGTGTACAAAGAATGTGGGCCAGATGCCGAGAACAATCACTAGAACCACCAAGATAGCCATCGCCAACTTCATGTAGTTGGGAACGTCCACAATCTTCTTTTTACTTTCGCTTTTTGCTTGCCCAAAGAAAATGTGGGACAGGTATCTTAAGGAGTAGGCAAGCGAAATTACCGTGGCTACCAGCATGAGTGCAGTTGGCAGAAGTAAGAAGTTGTCATTGGTTATCACTTCAAATGCACCCACGAATATTAGGACTTCGCTTATGAAGCACGCGAAAGGAGGTGTCCCCCCTATGCTCAACGCGGCTGTGGTTGAGGCAACGGCTGTGAAAGGCATCTCCCCCGCAAGACCGCCCATTTCGCGAATGTCTCTGACGTCCGTTTGATGCATGATAGCTCCTGCAGAAAGGAAGAGAAGCCCTTTGCTTACTGCGTGGTTCACAAGGTGAAGCACCGTTCCTGTTATTGCGGCGGTGATAGCCAATGTCCCAACGATGGGTGACGAGGGAAAGAGCGACAGCCCAAACATAACGTAGCCCATGTGGGCAATGCTGGAATAAGCGATTATTCTTTTTATGTCAGTTTCAACCAGCGCAATAAGCGAGCCGAAAAACGCTGAAATCACACCAAAAATGGTCAAGCCATGCAGAAAATCAATCCCGAAAGTGGTTCCCGCAACCGCTGGAAAAACTGTTCCCAACGACAAACGCAGAATAGCGTAAGCGCCAGCGCTAATTATGACTCCGCTTAGAAGCGCTGACATAGGCGACGGAGCCTCGGAGTGAGCGTCAGGCAACCACATGTGAACTGGAACCACCGCCATTTTCACGGCGAAGCCTGCAGTTAGGGAAAGCAGTATCCACCGCACGATGTCGGGACCTACCGTCAGTAACGTGGCCTGCGCTTGAAACATGTCTGTGGTACCTGTCACCATGTAAATGGCGCCTATACCTAAGAGTACGAAAACGGCGCCTGCGTGCGTGAAGATGAAGAATTTGAACGCGGCACGGTACGGGTCTCTGTAGCCCCACCCGCCGATGATGAAGTATGCAGGAACAAGCATCAGCTCCCAGCAGAAGTAAAAGAGCAGAAGGTTAGAAGTAATGAAGACACCTACGAGACCTATAGAAAGCAACGTTAAAAGCGAGTAGTAAACCTCCAAGTTCTTCTTCTCTTTCATGTAGTTAACCGAGAAAAGCGCAGCCACGATCATGAGCACCGTGGTGATGATTGCTAATGATACGCTTATGCCGTCCACAAAGAGCGTAAATTCCGATTCTAAAATTGGAATCCAATAGTACGATTCCACGTACTGATGAGTTGGGCTGTCGAGGATTGCGGGCGCAGTTGTAAAAAGCAACGCCATGTTAGCAAGCGCGATTAAAGCAACCAGAATTGCGGCTGCTCGTGGAGATTTCTTTCCAGTGAAGTAAACGAATGGAACGCCCAAGGCGGGCAGAATGAAAACTAACAAGAGAGCATACATGTCATATCCCTACCGCGAGTATAATCAGTATTAAAATCAGTATGAACCCAAGCAACGCCGCCGCTATGTAATGCTGCAGAGAGGATGAAGGCACCTTCTTCATGTGGGAGGCACCGCGCATTGTTTGACGTGCTATTACGCTTAACAGGTCATCCGCTAAAACGTCAAGGTACTTCTGAACGTTGTGCGCCACTTTGATCATTGAGTTACCTATAGCTTGAGGCAGACGCCCGGAGAAAACTGTTTCAAAATTTCGGATGTGATTCGCCAAATTCAATATTCCTTGTGCGGGTTTCCCCACCCTGTCCATTACGGCTTCGTTCGCGCGGCGGACTCCATCCGAGATGCTTATTACACCTTTGCCTGTGATCCTCTCGTAAAAGTCATCGAAGAAGTAACCGTGCTTTAAGACGGTTGTTAAAGGATTCGAGCTGCTTCTGATTTTCATCATGACTTCTGAGTGTTTGTAGTAAGTTAGATATATAATTAAGCCAGTTGGAAGCAGAATTGCGAAGAAAATGGGAGTTTCTAAGCTGAAAAACGCGCCCAAGAGACTCACTTCCGCTTCAACTTGCATGAAGCTGCCCAGCATAGGTCCAGCGAAACCCCAAGCTACACATAAGATGGCAAGTATAGCGGCGGGGTACAGCATTAGTTTTGGCGCTTCGTGCGGGTGAAGCTTCTCTATGTGTTCTGACTCTTTGCCCATGAAGGTGAGTGTTATGAAACGGAGGCTGTAGGCGAAGGTGAGGGCGGTTGTAACGTATATCAAGGTCACTTGCCAGAGGTTTCCCGTTTCCGTTAGGCTTGTGATTATGATACCTTTGCTGAAGAAAGCGGCGAACGGAGGTAACCCACTGGTGGTTAAGATCATTATTATGCTTAATGCAAAGGTTATGGGCATGGCTTTTTTCAGGCCTCCCATCAGCCTCATATCGCGAGTTCCAAGAGCGTGGATAATACCGCCTGCCAAAAGGAAGCCCAATCCTTCGAAGAAGGCGTGGCTCATCATGTGGAACAAGCTGGCGAACCAGCCTAAGGAAGCAGCCGCCGTGGCAGTGACGGTGCCCAGCGCCGCCATCATGAAGCCCAGTTGACTGATTGTTGAGTATGCGAGTACTCCTTTGATGTCAGGAGTGTAAAACGCCATCGTTGCACCTACAAACGCTGTCAAGACTCCGACCCAAGCTATTGAGGGTAACCATAGCGGTATTGTAACGGCTAATGGACCTAGTATGAGGATTAATCGCGCAATCAGGTAGACTCCTGCCTTGACCATGGTTGCTGCGTGCAATAGGGCGCTTACGGAAGTTGGAGCTTCCATGGCGCTGTATAACCACGTATGTAGAGGAAGTTGCGCCGACTTGGCTATAGCACCGCCCAACGTTAGAAAAGCTATCGCAGTCAGGATTTCCGGCCGTATTGATGCTATGTTTTGGATTGTGTAACTGAAAGAAAACGAGCCTAAACTCGCATATAGAAGCCCGATAGCGCCTAGCAGGCTTGCGTCGCCTATGCGGGTCATCAGGAAGACTTTGGCGCCTGCGCGGACGGATTCTGGGCGTTTATACCAGAAGGATATTAGCGAGTAAGAGCATAGTCCCACCATTTCCCAGAAGATGAACATTTGAAGGAAGTTATCCGCGATGACGAGGCCTATCATTGAGCCGATGAAGAGTAGCAGGAAAAAGTAGTAGCGTGTTAAGCCTTCTTCTCCTTTCATGTAGCCCAAAGAGTATATGGCTATTATCAAACCGAAGAAGGCAACTAAAACTGTGAACAGGACACTTAACGAGTCGATGAAGACGCCGGCTGTTATGCTTGGTGAAATCCAAGCGGTGGTAGATATTAATGGTCCTTCAGTTCCAAAAAAAACGTCTGGCACGAGTGAAAACGCCAAGGCCGCTGTGGCCAAGCTGATTATCACAACAAAGCAGTTTCTTGCTTTTCCACTGAACCGACCAATTAAAGGCACAAATAAGCTTGAAATCAGGGGAAGTATCCAAACTAGCCAAGATGAAACGTCAGATAACACTAAGCGTCAACCTCATTGTCTTCTTTCGTATTTTCCATTTTCACCAAGTCGCCGATGTCGCTTGTTCCGTATTTTTTGTGTACGACCACTAGCAACGCCAAGATTACGCCGCTCACGCAAGTGTCTGTGGAGAAAGCCAAAATCAAGAAGGCTTCACCTAAACCCTTACTAAGAGACGGCACAAGCATCACGAAATTCAGCGTAGCAGCCGTTGCGATCAATTCAACTGAAATAAAAACTTTCAACAGGTCACGTTTGGCTAACAAACCGTAAATGCCAATGGACAGCAAAATCAATGACAGGATAATGTAGTCCATTACTTTTCACCTTTCCTCTTTTCATGCAAAACTATCGCTATTCCTAAGGCCACGGTCATTATAACGAAGCCTTGCAGAACAACGTCCACCGCTCTTAAGTCCCAAAGTGCTTCTCCGAATGAGATTCCAGAAAGAATGGCTGTTGGAGTAGAAATTGAAAGGAATATTGCGGGCAACGACAAAAGCACTCCAACCGCTATAATCGAGAGCAAGGTTTTCTGGGAGGTTTTTACGGGTGCTTCACTCAACATTTCTCCAGACAAAAAGAGAACAGCTAACGTTCCCGCGCCCACTGAAAACTGGAAGATAGCAACGAAAAGAGCGTCGCTAAACGCGTATAGTAGTGCGGTTAAGAAAAATGTGCCTGCTAAGGCGGTAACAGCGTAAACGGCCTCATCAAGAAAAATGGCTAAACAAGCCGATATTACGAGTCCTGCTGCTAGAATTTCCAAAATCATTGTTGTTCACCGTTTCCTTTTTGAGCTTTCTCTTCGGGTTTTACGACCAGCGACGATTTATCGGTTGTAGCTAACTCAAAAAACTTT
>CAZZLA010000026.1:0-1273 GCA_964655035.1 uncultured Candidatus Bathyarchaeia archaeon
GAGGAACCAGCGCATTATTAATAGCTACAGCCTTAAGAATACCAATCCAACTTGACTGAACTAGTATGCATGACTTGCGTTAGTATCTCTCACCCTTTTTCTTTTTCTTGCATTAACTTTTAATTCTTAATTGAATAAGCATTTCCATACTCTTCTGGGCTTGTGATTTTCTCGAGTTTTTTCTATCTTCTGAAGAAATGCAGAACCTTGCTTGCCAATTCCATTGTTTCACGGCGATAACCTAAAGCTATGAGAGCTATTACTCTGAATCTTTCGGGGATGCTTAAAAGTTCTTTAACTTGATTCTCATTAAAGCTTCCAATCCAGCATGTACCCAAGCCTTCACTGGTAGCGGTCAAAACCATGTTTTGCATGGCAATAGTCGTGTCAACAGCGTGCCAGTTGGGTGATGCTTTTTTGTCTCCGCACCCAACCAAAACAACGGGTGATTCCACTAAGAACTTAGCGTATCTTCCTTTTGACAACTTCTTCTTTTTCTGTTGGTCAGTGACAACGATGAAGTGCCATGGCTGTATATTTCTAGCAGAGGGTGCCAAACGTGCAGCTTCCAAGATCTTTTCCAATTTTCGCGCGCGTTTGAGAGAGAGTTAGTTAGAGAGTAGGAGAGAGGGAGTAGGTTGGAGTTGGTTAGAAGTAGTTTGGGTTTGGGTTTGGGAAATAAATTTTAATCAAAGCTAACCTTTCATGCATTTAATCTCCAGAATGAGTTTTGGGGGGTCAGCGAGATGAGCACGAAAGTTGAAAAGTACATTGAAAAACAGAAATCTCCACAGAAGGAGATTGTTCAGAAACTGAGAGCCATGATTTTGCAGGCTCTTCCCGACATCAAGGAAGAGTTCAAGATGGGCGTGCCTTGGTATGAAGGCAAGTTTTATGTTGTGGCGCTTCGAGACCACGTTAACTTGGGTTTTTCGGTGAAAGGCTTGTCTGAGCCGGATGCGGCGTTGTTTGAGGGCAAAGGGAAGATAATGCGGCATATTAAAGTCCACTCTTTGGAGGATGTGGATGAGGCGAGAGTGGTGAAGTTGCTGCGGCTTGTGGCGGAAAAGGCGGCGGGCTGCTGAACAAGTTTTTCAACGTTTCGGCTACAAACGCTAGGAGGGTTCAGATAGTACGTTAGGCAACCCATCAATATCAAGAAGGTTGCTATAACTGCGTACCCCATTTTCCTGTTTTTCTCGAAGGATACACCTATCATGCTGAACAAGGCAGCATAGCGCGCGCTGCACACTCCAATGCGTTTGGGAACAAG
>CAZZLA010000026.1:1283-10927 GCA_964655035.1 uncultured Candidatus Bathyarchaeia archaeon
GTTTTGTCAGGAATCCCAAACACTTTTAGCTTAATCATTTATTAGGGTCCAGCAATCTCATGCGTCATGAAGGAAGGATAACTAATTACAAGAGTGAAGTTTTTTGCTATTTTCATTGCGGTTATGATAGTTTCCGTAACCTTAATAGTGGTTTTTTCCGAAGTCTTTAGAATTAGCCCAACACGTGTTGCGTGCATGGGCGATAGCCTCACCGAAATGAGCGCCTATCCAGCTGACCTTCAGGACCTGCTTGGCGACAGCTACTCTGTGAGAGAATTCGGTGTTAGCGCGGCAACAGTGTTGATTAACACCATTAACCCGTACATTTACACGACGGCGTTCCTGAGCGCGAAGGCGTTCCTGCCCGATATTGTTGTTATCATGCTTGGAACCAACGACGCCCGCGCAGACAATTACCAGTATATTGACAATTTTCTAGCCGACTACGAGCAACTGATCCGTGAAGTGCAGGCGCTTAAAAGCAATCCGAAAATCTATCTAGTAAAACCACCTCCCATCTTCCATAACGATCTCAACTTGAGCAACACGCATCTGTTGGATGGCGTGATCCCCGGTATTGAACAGGTGGCAAAGGACCTTGATTTGACTACAATTGATGTTTACACGCCCTTAGTTAACCACTCCAATTATTTCATGGACGGTGTCCACCCTACCAACAAAGGAGCAAGCGTCGTCGCCAGCGAAATCTACAGGGCGATTTAACCGATCAGCTTCTTCAAGACAGGGATTTTTCTCATAATGAGAACTAATCCAAACGTGATGAAGAAAGTAACAATGGTGATAAGGGGAACTCCGATGATTGGGTTGATTATGGTTAGGCTTAATTTAAAGCCGAAGTAGCCTCTTTGAAGTGATTCTAAAATAATTACGTGGAACAGGAAGATAGGCAGAGTGTTAGAGCTGATTGCGTGGACAACTCGGCCGATGTGGGGATGATTGCTTCCTGGCCAGTCGGGTTTGAACTTGCTTAAAATCATGAATAACGAGACTGAAGCTACAATTACGTTTGCGGTTAGATAATCGAAAAAGAAGTAATCTTGATTCAGAGATTGGAAAAGAAAATTCATGAACCAAGTGCTAGCCACGGTCCAAATTAACCCTGCGAAAAAAAGTCCATATAGAATTGAAGAGCGCACGTTTACTTTTTGCAGGTATGCGCCTAGCACGAAGTAGCCTATCCATCCGCCGAACACGAAAATGCTAGTGTTTAAGGTGTAACCGGTTAGCAGTTGAAGAAGGGGCATAACGGCGACGGCCATAAACCACAGAATTATAAGGTACCTGAGAAGGTTCTGATGCCTGAAGGCTACTACTGCACGCAAAATGGGTGTAATTAAGTAAAGACCGGCGATGAGATAAATAAACCAGAAATGATACCACGGGCCGGTGAATATGCCTATTATTATTCCTTGGATAACGTTAAGGAACGTTACGGGTATCGGGCTTACGAAAAAGCCCCAGACAAGGTAGACTGCGCTCCAAAAACCGTATGCCCAACCGATGCGGTTAGCCCGTTTTTTAAGAAAGACTTTGATAGGCTCGTTAAGCTTGGAAGGCTGAAGTAGCAATGTGCCGCTTAGCATGACAAATAATGGAACGCATGATAAGGTTAGGAACTTGTAGATGCTGGCTGTCCACCAGTACGCGGCTGATTCAAGCTGGGTTGGGTAAATTGCCGTGTAGTATTCGTTGGATACATGAAGCATTACTACTAGCAGGATTCCGACGATGCGGATTAAGTCTACTGAAAGAGAGATGGGGTCTCCGTTTTTTTTGGCGCCAACTTCTTGGTTTGTTGTTTGAACGCACACACTAGCCACTATGCATCAGTAATCGAACGTTGTCTCGCTTCATTTATTAAATTTGTTCTAATGTGCACGTTAGAAAAGTGCGATATAGCGGAGGAACCGAGCTTTTGGCGATTGTTTGGGTGCTTTTTAGTTGAGTTTGGGAAAAATGTTTAAAAGTATGACACGTGTCATATATTATTGAGGAAAGAAACTGCCTTTAGAGGTTCTCATATGAACAAGAAAATCTTCCAGACTTTGTTGCTGATAACAGCTATCGGTTTTCTTTTTTCTGCTTTCTTAACAAGCAGCTCTGGCTTAGAGGTTAACACCGCCAATTTGGCTGCGGAAGACAGTTCGGAATGGACTGTGCAAGTAGATGGAGAAGTTGCTAATCCTGTTAATCTAACTTTCACTGAACTCCTAGCAATGCCACCCGCCAGCGTGTACGCTGAACTTTACTGTTACGGCAAACTTGTGACCAGCGGGGTTTGGACTGGAGTGACAGTTAGCTACGTGCTTGAAAAGGCTGAATTCAACCCACAGGCAAGGTCTTTAGAGTTCTATGCTGAAGATGGGTATAAAGTCACACTTCCAATTAGCGCGCGCGGACTTATAGCCTATGAGATAGGTGAGCAAGCTTTACCCGAGACACTGCGTTTGGTTCTCCCCGGGGCAAACGGTGACCGTTGGATATCCATGATCACACACATATATGTAAGCATGAATGAATCCTCACCTCTCCCACCCGCCACCGCCAATATACTCTCGGAGTTGCCAGCTTCGCCGGAGGAAACTCCAACGCCACAGCCATCGCCTACGCCCCAATCAGCTACATTACCATCACCAACGCCAGATCCCTCTCCGTCGCCAGAATCACCTACAACGCCTGAAACCACACAGTCTAATCAAAACCCGTTTCCATTATCTTGGACGATGACTGCGGTAGCCACAGTGGCCGTTGTCAGCGCAGGCTTAGCTATCTACTTCAAGAAACACCGGTAAACCGCCAATCTCTCATAACCCTTTTTATTTCATAATTCTTGGATGCTGAATTAAATCATAATCCAACCAAATAGCCAAGTACGTGTTAAGTTGCCTGCCGTAACGCATAAAAACTCGAAACCGGATGAACAATGCGAGTTTATATAGAAACTTATTGGAGTGATATCTGTTGGCTAAAGTGCGTGAAGACGTGAAGCGGTTCATGGATAAGCTGCCCGAGTGAAGCGGCTCGGAGGCATCAATTTCCCGTATTTTTCGGAATACTGTTTTTATACGCGCTCAGGCTCTTCATAGAGAGAAAAGGAACGCAAATTACACATGACGCTTATTATTGATGACGCGGGCAGCGGCGACTTGCTTTTCGGCGTGGTCATCGGCATCTACCGCGAGGAGACAGACGAGTTCAAGTACGACCTCATTGACGTCAGGTTTTATCAGGACATTTTCTGCGAGAAAGAGTATCTGCAGGAGGCCTCGCGTATCACCGCACGGCTTGTTGAAGCTTTGAATGTGAAGCCTGATGAGGAGATTCACGTTTGTCAAGGGAACATTTTTGATGTGGCGGTGACTGACTTGCAGAAGGTTCTGGGTGAAGAACGTGTTACCCGCGTGAGGGTGACTGGAGAGACGCAGCGGCTTGTGGAAATCGCGTATCTTGATGAGATCAGGAATTTGAGTTATGAGCCGTTGGCTGAGCGGGAGGAGAAGCGGGCGAAGAGCTTCTTTCATATGATGCGTTGGCTGAAGGCGCATCCTGACATGCTTAGATACGCGAAGACGGGGTGGCCGCGGCTGAAGCGGTACAGCATGTTCAAGCCGTTTCATCAAGAAGAAGTGTATAGCGCGTCGTGCAGTGAGTGTGGCAGCCCATGCGAAGTGCCGTTTAAGCCTGACCCGCATCGGCCCGTGTTCTGTCCGGTGTGTTGGAGGAAACGGAAGGGTGGCAAGAACCGTAAAGCGGTGAAGTGAACGAATCCTTTTTATATCATAAGCAGGTTTGCATTGCGGCATGAATGTACTGTTTGACTTCAATTCCAGCTGGTACGTGCTGTTCTTTGCCTTTCTCGGTTCGTGGCTGATTTTGCTTTTCGTCAGGCGCCGGAGTCAGGGTAGAAAAGAGATCAAGGAGCAGGTTCTGTTGGCGCTGAGCGGCATGTTCTCTTTGGCGCTTATGGAGTTTTTCGCGGTGTCCACGAACCTTTGGAATTACACGCCGGGCAACTGGCCTGTGATTTTGTGGCCCACCTACTTTGCGGCCATACTGTTCGGTTATCAGCTGCTCCGTTCTATCGAGGGGCTGCTGCATAGACCTGCGTTTGCTTCGAAAGTGAAGCGGGAAGACAGAAGCACTATTACTCCCGCGAAACGCGGTAGCTGAGACGCGTCGGCGCAGGAAGGCTCCAATTGTGTCACAGAAGTAGATGAAGTGAAGGTTTTCGGGAAGCGCCAAGTTTTATGTTTAATGCCTACGTTTCTTGAAGTATGCCAGTAGACCTAAACAGACGAGTGCTGCTGAGGCTCCGGATTCAGTTGCCACCCATGTTGTTGGGAAAGGCTCCTGTCTTGCGCGCGCGCTAAATAGATGGTTTCTGAGGCGCCTGTGTTGCCCGCGGTGTCCCAAGCGTACACCGTAACGTTGTGCATTCTGTAAGACAGCCCAGCCAGCGTAGTGTTCTCAGCAACCGTCACGTTCTCCTGGCTGTTTAAGACATACGAAATTTTCGAAAATGACTCATTCACTGTAAAGTTTAGGGAAACATTGGGTGTATTGTACGTTTTGTTTTCAACTGATAGAATTGAAGCTTTTGGGGGCGCAGTGTCGACAACGAATTTTACTGAAAATGAACAATTCATAAAAAACATATTCATCTTAATGCCTGCAATATGCAACCACTCATACCATGCAACAACAGTTATGTTATGATATCCATCAGGTATTCCTTTCAAATTCTTCTCGATTGATAACGCGGAGTATCTTCCATCGGCGTCACGACCAGAATCCGAGTAGTGCGAGTTTGGAGAGTAGTCATAAACAACAACATTGTTTTTCAGCCAATCTGCATCATAGTAGATTTGATTTATCTTCGGAAAGGATACAGTGTGTCCTGCTGGCTCGGTCACATTGAAAGCAAAAGTAATATTATTTACTTTGTAGGTTGTGTTGTTGTTAGGAGAGAATATTGCGATTTTGGGTGGAATAGTATCTGGTCCTGCAGGCAAATACCCTTCCTAATAATATGGATTGGCTTTTACATTAATAGTGAGTTGCTCGGCTACCGCTGAAAATAGAAGCGCCGAAATCAAGGCTGCGGCTAAGAGCATCTTCTTTTCCAAAGGCAATCCCTACTTAATGCTGGGCTGTTTCTGGTGTAAAAGGGTTTTTATCAAGGTTTCTTGACTAAGCTCGAGAACGCATGCGCCGTTTGCGGCGCAATCGTGGTTTTTCTTTAGCAGTTCACGCTTTTGTCCGAAGGCGCGGTATGAACCCGGGGACCCGCCGCTTGTACTCCCGAAACGCTTCGCCGAACCGCTTCTCGTTCTCCTTGTCCTCCTCCTTCGCCAGCCGCCAGTACAGCACCGCCAGCACCGGCCACAGTATAAGCGTGAAGATCGTCAGCCACTGCACGTTAAGCCCGAAAGTGATCAGCAGGAACCCCAGGTACTGCGGGTGCCGCACGTACCGGTAAAGCCCCGAAGTCACAAGTTCGCCCTGGCTTTCACGCCTCGCCTTGTAAATCTGCCGCCACCCGAAAACAATCAGCAGTATGCCGATGCCGATGATCACCTTTGAGGCTGGGAACACGTATGAGTTGAAGAAGCGGTAGAATGTCTCTTCCCCGAACACTCCTGTCAGCAGGAACTCCAGCGAGAAAATCTTGTCGTACCCGAAGGCTCCGGCGAAAACGTACATCGTCAACGGCACCCCGTACATCTCCACGTACAGGGCAACCACGAACGCCACGTAAAAGCTGCTGGGCAGCCGCGTCATCTTCTTCTTCAAAGGAATAAACAGGATGAACAGGGCGAGGAAAACCACGTTCACGGCGATCAGGATCCACTTGTTCACGTTGCCGTAGCTGAACCCAGTCAGCGTGGAGTAGTACAGGAAAACCGCGACGCCAACCGTAACCACGATAAACAGCGCGATCTCCTTGAGTTTTCCCATGTTGCTATGCCCCCTTTAAGCGCTTTGAAGCGGAAGCGCCCCACGTTTATGCTAGGGGTTGAACGGATATAATTCTTGCGGCTAACCCGCCACCTACAGCGAAAACGTTTTAAGCCCTCACGCCGCATGAAAGCGAGAAAAGAGCTGACGGCGCATGACTCAAGTTGAAGACGCGAAAAAACTCGGCAAAAACGAGTACTGCAAGTGCCCGTTCCCGCACGTTCACCCGCGCCATAAGCAGGCGTTCTTTAAGGATTTTGACGTGCACTTCCGCGTTTTCGGCGGCAGGGAAGACCACTTCGCCCTGGTGAAGTTGCATGAGGAGTTGGCGTGGGACGCGCGGCGCCAAGCGTCTGAGCGCGGAAGCCTAAGCGACGAGTATTTGCGTTTGATTTCGTTGGCAGCTTGGCTTGACGCTGTGGAAAAGCACACGGGTAAGCCTGTTCAGGTGGTTAAAAAGTAGAGGGGAGCGGGTTATTGGACCGCTTCGACCGTTAATATTTCTGGCACTTTTGCTTTTATTAGACGCTCGACGCCCTGCTTCAGCGTTAACGCGGACATGGGGCAGCCTACGCATGCGCCTCGCAGCCGAACTTTTACGGTGTTGCCTTCTACGGCTACGAGTTCTATGTCTCCGCCGTCGGCTTGGATTTGCGGTCTTATCTCCGCTAGGGCTTTCTGAACTTTCTCTTCGGTTTCGCTCATCTGTTTTTTCACCATCCACTTGGTTTAAAGCCTAACCCATAAGTGGCGGATAATGATAAAAGCGTTACTCATGTTGGCGCGTTTTGGCGGGTAGATGGATCCCAGAATTTTCCAGATCAAATTCGAAAAATTAGAGAAGAGTACCTCAGGCTTCCTTAAACAACATGCGCAGACTGCTCGCTTTTTTCACCGTACAAGTGTTCAATTATTAGGAGTGCAAAGTTTTTTCTATCACACAGTTACAATGAAGTTTTCAGTAACTGGGGACGCATAAATGAACGTGAGAACCTGGATAGGTCATACTCTTTTCAACATTGGGTTTTGGACGTTTTTCTGGGGAGCCTTCGAGTTAGCGTATCAGTCTCCAAGTGACCCAATATGGTCAGGAACCTTCGGATTTCCAATTCCACATCACTACATTATCGGCGCGATACTGGCATACGGTGGCTACATTCTAATAACATTCAACAAAAGTGTGCGAGAAAAAATAAAAAACCGAATAAAGCCCACTTAACCATAGCCAATTCGGCTAACTTAAAAGCTCATGCACAAATAACATTACCCGTGGTTAACATTTGACACGCGAGTTCATACTTTTTTCACGTTCCGGAAAAACCGCTCCAGTCTTCCGCAGCCTCCACGACGCAGGCCGCCTCGACATCGTTCACGAATCCATCGTCGCAAGCCTCTTCCTTTCGCACGGCTTACGCAAAAACGTCGTCTTCCACGCCATTTTAAACGGACCACCAAATCCGCCACTTCACATTCAAATCAACGGCGCCAAACTTCACGATGTCCGCACAGACATGGACACTTGGCAACAAATCCTCAAAAAGGTAGTTGCTGGCAAAACTCACCCGGGAATAACCACAAACAAAACAAGCTTCGAAGCGCTTTTGAAGGCGAAAGCAAAAACCGCAAGCATCTGGGTTCTTGAAGAAGGCGGAAAAAACGTGGCAGAAACCCCGTTACCTGAGGATGCAGTGTTCGTCTTAGGCGACCACGTGGGCTTACCCAAAAAAGCCGAAGTATTTGCGCTCAGGTACGGCGAAAAAGTAAGTTTGGGAAAACAGCCTTACCTTGCCGCTTCATGCATAACCATACTGAACTATCTGCTGGACCGTCAAGTCAAATCATGCTTTTGAAGTGCTCCCAACCCCGCGCTTCAACCACGCGTTTCTCGCCGTCCACATCCAGTAGCGTCTGCTTGTCTCGCGTAACCTTGCCAATAGGCAACAGGCGCCCGCCCGCTGCTTCTACCGCCGTTTCTGCAACAGCCCAACGTTTAGGCTTAACGGTCACCACAAGCTCATATTCTTCTCCGCCGTGAAGTGCCAGCTCAAACGGGTCAAGCCCGTTAAACTCGGCAAAATATCGAACCTCATCCGCCACGGGCACGCTGTTAATCACAAACCCCACGCCGCTCATCCGCGCAAGTTCGTGCAAGCTCCACGCTAATCCGTCGCTGGAGTCAATTGACGCTGAAACCGCGCCTGAACCGCAAAGTGCCAAGCCTTCCTGCAGCCTCGCTTTAGGCATGCAAACGGAACGTAAAAGCACCTCACGCAGCTCCTTTGAAGCAGCGTAACCATCCAAGAGCAGCTTCAAACCCGCAGCGGTCTTGCCGAAAAAACCAGTGACAGCCACAATGTCCCCTGGCTTGGCGCCGTTGCGCAGCATAAGCGTTTTGCGTTTTGTTGTTCCAAAAAGCGATATCGCCAGAGTCAGGTCTGACGCCTCATTGGTGTCGCCTCCCACCACGTAGGCGCCGTACTCGCGTGCGCCGGCATTTAACCCTCGGGCAATCTCGTCCACTTCTTTCCGCATAAGATGCCTCGGTAACCCAAGCGACGCAAGCACCGCCACGGGTTCCACGCCTTTAGCTGCAAAATCGCTGATATTCATGACCACCGCTTTCCGGGCGGCTTGCCAAAGGCTCATACCTCTGGGCACATCAGTCTTGCCCACAAGCATATCGGTTTTTAAAACGGCCACCCGTCCTTTACCGAGGTTCACTGCGGAAACGTCATCCCCGAAAGGCACAGGGGAACTAGGCATGGCGGTTAATCGGCTTTGAATAAGCTCAATTATCTTGTGCTCGCCTAGGTTCTCGCTTGAGCTGCTTCTACCAGTTTTGCCCGCCCTCGCTTTCTTCAATTACCCTAACCTCCACCCAAAAAGACATTTTACACCACTCGCAATTTTAGTTTAAGTCGACTGAGCCTTTTAAAATTGACGCTGAGAGCAACGAACGTTCCGAACATTTAAAAATGTGCGCACAAAAATGAATTAGGCGATTGCGCTGGGTGCCTCGGTAGCTCAGCTCGGTAGAGCGGCTGCCTCGTAAGCAGCAGGCCGCGGGATCAAAGCCCGCCCGAGGCTTTTTTCCTCATAGTGTAGTTGTGTTGTTCTTATGTTCAGAAATGTTTATAAAATATTGAGAGTACCGATACCATAAAAGGTGTTCCAAAAAAGGTAGATGAGACATGCCGCTTTTCCACTCACACTCGCACACTCACAGCGAAAAACTGAGGTGCCCGTATAAAGGGTGTGAGAAAACGTTTGACAAGCCAACTGTGCTAACTGACGCATCTACCATCCCGAGGCAGTCGTACTATGCCTGCCCGCATTGCATGTCGAAGCTGGAAATAACCACGGAAAACATGAGAATCGTAGACGTGAAAGCAACCGAATACCCAAAGGTGTTTGAGTCACCGGCAAAATGCGCGCATTTCTCAGGGCTTCTAAACGCGCGACCACACGATGCACCGCTCCCTGAAGAGTGCCTGCTCTGTCCAAAAGTGCTTCAGTGCAGCATCCGCAAAGAATAAGCTCTGTTGCGATTTTTTGTCTATACCCCTCTTTATATACTAAACTGCGTAGAATTCGGCAGAGCGCTGTTGTGGGTAGACCCCCTCTATAGGTTTCTGCAATGAACTGCTATTAGGATCCAAATAGAC
>CAZZLA010000027.1:0-10802 GCA_964655035.1 uncultured Candidatus Bathyarchaeia archaeon
CTACTCCCGCCACAACCGTTGAAGACATGGAAAGAGCGTACATGACCGCTCGAAACGCAGGGCTGCATTACGTTTATCTTGGAAACGTTCCCGGGCACCCATCCGAGAACACCTATTGCCCAAAGTGCAACGAACTTTTAATCAAGCGCTACAGCTTTGAAATCACCCAGTGGAACCTGACAAAGGAAATGCGCTGCCCCGTGTGCTCACACCAGATTCCAATAAAAGGAAAACTGCACTCTGGCGGCGGGTCCTTCCCGTACGCACTGTTTTAGTACGCCGTTCAACATGATTATGAATAGAGAAGAATGTGGAAGATCACCAGACCAGACGCCACCGCAATTCTCAATGATGAATTGGCAAAAAAGAGTCTATCCAGATACTTCGCCGTCATGCAAAACCAAAAAACAGCAAAGTTCATGATAGCGAAAAAGCTTCCAGCCGAATTTAACGAAAACGCCCCCTTGAAAACGCTTTGGAAACAACACGAAAAATGCGCAATAAAGTTCAACAAGATTAAACATGAAATCGACACAGGCAAAAACCTCAACGAGTTTCCTAAACCAGCAAAATCCTTTTTTGACCTAAAAATCGAAATCGCAAACAGAATCCTGCAACACTGCCATTTTTGCTGTCGCAGATGCGGCGTTAACCGAGTGGTAGGCGAGGTGGGCTACTGTAGAAGCGGCTGCACGTTGGCGGTGTCCAGCATTTTCGCGCACTTAGGCGAAGAACCCGAATTGGTGCCTTCTGGAACCATATTCACCATGGGCTGCACTATACGCTGTCGCCACTGCCAAAACTGGACAATTTCCCAGTGGATGGAACCTGGAACCCAGTGCAAACCCCGGGAAATGGCCAAGGAAGTTGAGCATTTACGCTTGGGCGGCTGCAGAAACGTGAATCTTGTGGGCGGAGAACCTACGCCGTGGCTTCAGCAGTGGCTGGAAACCTTCAAGCACGTAGGCGTAAATGTTCCGGTTGTCTGGAACTCCAACAGTTACTACAGCCCAGAAACCGCTAAGCTCCTCGCGGGGTTCGCTGACGTTTACCTGTTAGACTTCAAGTACGGACCCGCAGATTGCTCGGAAAGAATTTCTGATGCACCTGATTACTGGAAAGTCTGCACGCGTAATCATCTGGAAGCAAAGAAACACGGCGAACTGATAATACGGGTGCTACTGCTACCAAACCATCTGGAGTGCTGCACGAAACCGACGCTAAACTGGATAGCTGAAAACCTGGGCGGCGAAACAAGAGTTAACCTAATGTTCCAGTACAGGCCAGAATGGCGGGCACACGAAATCCCAGAGATGCGCAGGCGCCTCAGCAAAACCGAGCGCGAAAAGGCGGTTAGATTAGCCGAGAAAGCAGGGCTAAAAAACTTAGTCTAAACCACGCGCCGCAATTTTTCGTCTAAAAATAACTTGAAACGGCTACATTTTCTCTTTATAAAAGGGAGGGGACCACTTTTTCACGCACGAGGTCTACGCCCAGAAGCTTTTGGAGTATTCACCTAAAACCGCTTGATATATCGCTTTTGTCCGCTGCGCAATTTTTTCCCAATCGTATTTCTCTTGAACCTGCGTGTACGCGTTTTCTCGGATGTAGTTCCTGTAGTTTTCATCCAGCAGAATCTTTGTTATTCCCAAAGCCAGTGACTCAGGGTTGTTCGGGTAAGCCTTGAATCCTGTAACGTCGTGTTTCACGATTTCAGATAAGCCTCCTGTGTCGGAGACAACAACCGGGCTTTTCGCCGCCATCGCTTCCAAGACAACTATACCAAACGGCTCAAATAGCGAAGGCACAACGGAGACATCAGCACACTTCTGCAGTCTAAGCAAGGTCTCATCATCCGCGAACCCCATGAAGAGCACTTTGTGTTCTAAACTCATGCTTCTAACTATGTTCAAGAGCTGCTCTTTCATGTAGCCGCTGCCCACAATTGTGAATTTGGCGTTGACTTTCTCCAAAACTTTAGGCACCGCATTGATTAATACGTGAATGCCTTTTTCGTAAACAAGCCTTCCAACATACAGCGCGATTTTCTCTTCAGGCAACGCGAACTTGGCTCGGAAGGACGCCAAGTCTGTCTCGATTTTATTGTAAACGTTTATGTTCACGCCGTTGGGAATCATCACCAGCTTGTCTTCGGGGAGTCCGAAAGCCCATCTGACATGAGAAACCATGTAAGCGCTGCAGCAGATCACCTTCCAAGCTTCATACGTAAGCCACGCTTCAGTCTCATGAATCATCTTTTCCGTATTAGTGTGAAGCCCATCCCTTCGCCCAATCTCTGTGGAGTGCATGGTAACCAAAAGCGGTTTTCTGAACACGTGCTTCAACCCTATTCCTGCCGTGGCAACCAGCCAGTCATGAGCGTGAAAAACATCAATCTTATCTGCCAACTTGTTCACGATGGCAGCAGCCTCTTTCTGCATGTTCAAGTTCATCAAGTAAACCCAAGTGGCAAAATCTGGCGCAGGATTTTTGTATGAATCTATACGGTAAACTTCCACTCCGTCGATGACTTCGTGCGCAGGCGCACCGGGAAAATCGCAGGTCACCACGTAAACTTTTACGCCACTTTTCGCTAGGCTCTTGGATAAGAAGAAGACGTGAGGCGATATTCCTCCGATAACTCTAGGCGGAAACTCCCAAGTGAACATCATGACGCTTAACTTTTTTTTCATTTGCTGTCTAAGCCTCCAGCCACACTGGTGTATAGCTCCAAAACATCTTTTATCCAAGAGTCCGTACTGGGCAAAACAACCTTCACCTTTTCTTTAGGAACATTGTATATTCTAACGACCTCGTCTCGCATCAATTGTGATTTAACGGTTACCTTTTGTGCTTCGTAAAAGCCCAGCCATTCGATGCTTTTGATGGACATGTTATAAGGCGTATCCGAATTTGGAGAACGGTGATCCTCCAAGCTCTCCACAGAGTAAACAAAAGGCACATCAAGCGCATTTTTCAGAGTAACAGCGGCAGGTATGAAATGCCAGTCATAGACGTTTATGAGGTCAATCTGCTTATTTGCTTGGTAGTAGATGTTTGCAGCGGCCCTTTCCACCTCTTGATTTAGAGTTAAAATCCACGTTAAAACGCCGATGTTCACGTGAACTGGACTTGCCACTCTGACAATTTTTACGCCGCTTGCTTCTTCAGCAGCACCAGTCAAAAAATCGTGGTACGTGACAACGTAAGTCTCAACCTTGTTCTTAACGAGCTGTGTTGCCAACGCGTTTATGTATTCCGCGAGTTGACCCACCACGCGTGGCGGATACTCCCACGAAAAAAGTATGACGCGCATCGCCTTTCACTACGTGAAAAGGGAACAAACTTTGATTATTCCTCGCGCGTTAAGATAATACCGTTTTTTTCCTTCGGTGTCAACAAAGCTTTCAGCGAACCCTTCAGCCTTGTACTTGTCAAGTATGCCCTCAATCTCTCCTTGATCCCGCTGCAGAATCCGCGCCACTTCTTCGCCTCGTCTAGCCAAATCAGCCGCAGTCGCACATAAGTTGTGCAGCGTTTGCAACACTTTTTCTGGGAACGGAAGCTCTTCCCTCATTCATGTGCACCTTACCTGTAAGTGACTATTGCTGGCTTCTCTTATAAACACATGCACAAACCATTTTGCTCAGAAAAGCTTGACCGCGTTCTGCACCTGCTTGCTCAGTTTCTCGAATCGTTTCTCAGCTACAGTGATTATTGCTTTTCTTAGCGCTTCTCCCTTCAGCTTTGAGGTTCTGATTTCTCTTAGTTGACTCGACAGAACTCCATCCTGCAACGAATGTTTCGTCCAGCTCTCAAAATCTCCTCGGCGATTGTGAAACTCTATGGCTTTTATATTGACTCTTTTGAACGCTTTTATGAAACCTTTTAGGCTCCAAGTCATACCGCCTGTGAAGTATTCTTCACCTATGTTCGTACAGAACAGGAAAGGCTCGTTTGCTGTTAACGTTGCAAGCCTTAACCTGTTTTCAAAGTCAAACAGCAGCGATTGAGCCGCCACATAAGCGTCCATGGGTGAATGGAAGGGACTGAAATACGCGTGAACTTCTCCGGGTGCTCCGCCTGCAGTGAACATGTAATAAAGGTGATCGCTCGTTTGGAAGTAACGCCACAGCTTAAGAAACTCCTTGTCCTCAGCCTCCTTAATAAGGAGTTCAAGCCTCCGCAAACTTGTATAGTAAGCCCATTGCATGGCGTTTCCAAGCCACCCGCTTGAGTCTCTTTCAAGATCAGCCCAAGAAACTGTTCCGCCCGCTTCAGGAACATCAATCTCACCTGCAGTCGCATTTTTGTCGATAACTTCTGAGGGCGTAGCCATGTTCAGGTGTCCCCACTTCAGAATTTCTTCAGGCAAGTGCCGTAGAAAGCCGTGTATGCCTGTTTCCGGCCAATGGTGCTCTCCGAAGGTTTCGTAATCCGGGAAAATGTTGATGCATTGGCCTTGCGTTTCAGCTAGCCAACGTGCGTATTTGTCCGCTGTCAGCGGCCATTCGCTCCACCATCTGGCTGAAAACCTGAAGCCGATGTCGTCTGTCAGCTTGTAGTTTCGCAGCAGCACTTTGATGTTCTTGCTGCCTTTTGGAGTGTAGAGGTGGTTGGGTGATTTTTCCCCGAGTACCTTTTCTACTCCTTCCATGAAGATTCCTTTGTAGCCCAGATTCTCGACTATTTGTGCTATTTTGTTGTTGTAGAGCAGTTCGGTGTTTTCAAAAACATTAGGCGTATAGCCAAGAATACTCTTTACTATTTGCCTGTGCATCTTCACCTGCTCGATGAACTCGTCTTTTTCGGGGTAAAGGCTGGAGATTGAATGGTAATAGGTCTGGTTCAGAAATTCAACGCAGCCGGTGCCGGCGAGTTGTTTGAAGGTTTCCAGAAGGTCTTGGCTGAACATTTCGCATTGTTCCAAAAAAACTCCTGACAAGCTGAACGAAACTTTGACGGGTTTCTTCTCCTTTTTGTGCTCATCAATCACGTCAAGCAATATCTGGTTCGATGGAAAATAGCATTTTGTGGCTGCTCGTTTGAAAATCTCCCTGTCAACGTCGTTATCAAAATAATAGTTAAACAACTCTTTTTTCTTCAAGCGCCTGAAAACCTTGTTCTCCCAAAACAGATTCCGCTTCAACCTATGTGGCTGATGAACCTCAAACACAAACACCACGTCAGTCAAGTTTCACTCGCCTCTCTACCCTCTATCAGACACACCACGCTTATTTCTATTTGCCAACTCCTGCGCGAGCAAGCAGTCAACCGTAAACTTGTTCAACGCAAGTTCCATGTTGCCGACTATATATAGGGATGTGCTCTCATCGTTTCCTTACATGTAAGTTTTGTGGTTCAAATCATTGTCTTAGATCAGCCTTATTACAATAGAAAAGATTGCTGTGGACAACTCTGTTAATCTTGATTAAAATAAAAAAAAAGAGGAAAAAGGCTGTTATTTGTTGCTTCTGCCTCGGTACATTAGCGCAGCGCCGATTGCAATGACTGCCACGATGACCAACACTACTATAGCAGCCAAGTATTCTACAGGAACACCTGCAGCTGGTTGGGTAGCGCCTGATGGAGCAAACATCGCCTGATACGAGTACGTGTGACCGTATCCGCAGATAATGTTCGTCGGGTTGTCATCGATTGTAGTGGGATGTCCGTCCTCGCCTACAGCTACCCAGTAGACGAAGTCATATCCGTTGTTTGGAGTAGCCGTCAAGCTAATGGTTGAGCCGTCTAGGTATCGGTATGTTCCTGGGTCCGGATTTATGCTGCCACCCAATGCGTCAAGAACTACCACGATGGTATCATTGGCCTCATTGGTGCTTGTGGGTGTGGTTGGAGCGAACACTGGTTGATAAGCGAATGTATAGCCGTATCCGCATGTTATGTTCAAGGGGTTTGTTGAGGTTACGAGGTTGTCTTGGGCTACAGTGGCCTGCGATGGAAAAGCTGGAACCCAATTAGGGTCTGAAGCGGCATTCTCAGGGAAGTTTATAGGAGGCTCGTTGTGCCCAGGCGTATAGGTGCCACAAATGATCCAGTACAGGAATTTGAAGCCGCTGTCTGCTGTAGCTTCCAAGGTGATGGTGTCGTCTTCAGTGTAAGTGTATGTTCCCGGCTCAGGATTGGATGTTCCACCCGTTGACGCTATAACTGCGACTATGGCGGTGTTTGAGGCAGCTGGAGGGCTAGGCAGACTACGTGGGTTCGGCGGATATGTTCCCTTATCCTGTGCATAAGCGCCTGTTGCGCAAGCTAGAATAATCACTGATGCTAAGAGACCTAAAAGAACCGCTGCTTCAATTTTTGTGTGCTTTTTCAAAATCTTCGTTTCTCCTGTTTCTTTGTAGACTAAACATCTACAGTTTTTGCCATTTTGTCCACAAGTTGTATTCAAATCCATGTGGTTTCGATATGTTTCCACTATTTGAACGGAAAAAACAGATTCTTCTTTACAGGCGCCTATTTCCACCGAAGAGTATTCCCAGAAGTAAAGTGTATTTTCTGTTTATGTGTTTAAATGCTCATTTAAAATAACAGTCTAAGCACAAGTTGAATTTATATATAGAGGGGGTATAATTTTTGCCGAGCGCTAGAGAACACAACACCCAAACGAAACAACCAAGCCATTACATCGCCACATAAACGCGTTACGGCTATTCTTTTAACCTCAAAACCGCTTCTTTTATGTCCATGTAAAGCCAGTTTCTCTTCCAATTCTTGGCTTTCTCTTTGTATTTTTTCTTTTTGAATTTACCGATTTCGATGCGTTCCTTAAAAAGCGGTGCATCAAGAACCATAGTGTGAAAACCACGCCCATCTTCACTGCAAACATCAATATCCTGCCTGTCAGCCAACGCCTTCAACTCTTTAATTGAAGCCTCATCAAGCACACGACCCAACCACTCCTCGCCAAGAAAATCCAAGTTTATGCAGTTCATGATGGGCTTTATGCCTGCAGCTATCTCCTCCTTCAAAACGTGATATGTGTCCTTAGACGGATTCTCATTCGGCATAATCAACTTCATACCCAGCTGTTCACACATAGCATCATAGTAAGTCTGATGAATCTGCGCGCAACCCGCACCAATAATGTCGCCAGTAACGAAAGCTTCCACGCCTTCCTCCCTGTTAAGACGACCAAGCGCTGCAAGAATATCTTCATACGATTTCTTAATCTTAACCTTAAGCTGAGGAATCCCCAAAGTCTTAGACTGCAACTCCATCAGCGGGAAACTGTGAAAAACATACGGCTCTTTGTAAACATAAGAAAGAAGAAAGGCAACCTCATGACCCTGCTCAACCACCTTGTGAAAAGCCAAGTAGCATTCCTTGCCTCCACTCCAGTGGACGACAACTTTCATACGATTACACCCCTGATTCGAAGGGGTTAGAGCAAAAACGATTATTAAAGCTTCTGCAATTTCACCGCTAGAACTAAAACGGCAAGAAACCGAGAAGTTTGCGGCTCTTCTATTTCTTTCCAAACAGAACCTTCAACGCTTTTTTGGGGTTCCGAATGGCTTTCACCAGCTTACCACGAGTAAAAGTAGGGTTCACCATGTTAGCTAAAGCGCACAACTCAATCAACTCATCTCCAGAGAATTCTGGAGTTTCAATAAGCGGTTCAGCAGCCGCGAAATCGTCATCACTGAAATCCTCTTTCAAAAAACCCCCACGTTTCGCCTGCTCGTAAAGCTCTGTTCCGTAAACAGGTGTGGCAATGCTGAAAACGAAGCTTTCAGCGCCTAACCGCCGAAGTTTGTAGGCGAAATTGATTGTTTCTTTTATCTCCTCTTTTGTTTCGCCTATCAGCCCAATCACGAAGAAGCAGCCTACGCGAATCCCAACTTTTTTACACAAAACCACCGCGCGCTCCACAGCTTTAAGGTCTAAGTTCTTTCCGATAACCTGATTGACAACGCGCTGAACACCGGATTCTGGAGCAATCCGTATTTTCTCGCAACCCGACCTTTTCATTTTTGTCAGCAGTTTCTCGTCAAGAGTGTCAGCTCTCACGCCGTTTGGAGTGAACCACTCAATGTCTAAACCTCTTTCCTCGATTAAGTCACATATCCCTTCCATTCTTTTTCTGTCCAGTGTCATGTTCTCGTCGCTGAAATCTATCTGCTTAATGTGGTAAACGTCAACCAACTGTTCTAACTCGTCAACCACGTTCTCTGGGCTTCTGCCACGCCATTTACGTCCCATAACCGTGTGTATGGAGCAAAACACGCAGTGAAATGGGCAACCTCTGCTTGTGACCTCTGTAGCCCAAGGTTTTCTTATTTCTCCTCGCAGAGGAATCTCTTTTACAGCTTCAAAATAAGTCTGCATCGGAAGAAGATGCCTTGCTGGAAAGGGCAGAGAATCCAAATCCTGAATCACAGGTCTTGGAGAATTGATTATTACCTTCTTGTTTTTGACGTAGCCGATTCCTTTTACCTGCTTAAGGTCTTTTTCACCTTGTTCAAGTTCCCGAGCTAATTCTTGAACCGTAAGTTCAGGTTCTCCAATTACGGCATAATCCACATTCGGGTAGCTGAGACATTCTGCGGCTCTTGCAGAAGGATGCAAGCCGATTAGCACCGTGACGATGTTCTTGTCAATGTTTTTCACCATTGACGCCACTTCGTATGCGGGTTTCCACCAGCCACAGAAAGGAACGTTGATTCCCACAGCATTCGGCGCAAACCGTTTGACTCTGTTTTGTATCTCTTCGTTTTTTAATCCTTGACGGTACTTCGTGGCATCCATTTCTTCCAGGTTGTTCCAGCCTTCGTTGGCAGCATCTATTATCTGTACTTCATGTTCTTTTTCAAGCACGGCTGCCACGTAAGCCATGTCTATGGGTTGAAGAATGCTTGGTTTTCCCCATAATTTCGGTTGAATCCTAGGCGGATTAATCAAACAAAAACGCATTCTTGCTCCCTGTGCTGTGCATTTCGGTAAAAAACGTTCTATTCCGGAAAGCGGCATTAGTCATTTTGCGAGGCATCTCTAACAGGTTTAATGGTTTACGCTGTGATTAAAGGTTTTGCAACGTCAAGAGGAAAACCGGAATTTCGCCTAATAGGGGAAAAAGTACAATCTCGTCAGCCAGATGATGGGCAAACTTAAAAGAACACACAGAACCATAGCTATGTTGCGGATTTTCACAGCTTGCAATATCTTGTCCGGAGAAAGCGTTTCAGTCTGATCTCCAAGGATGTATTGACCAGGCTTTTCCAACTGCACGCTTAACGCACCAGCTATGGCTGCCATAGGCCAACCATGGTTTCTGCTGGGTGTTTTGGCGTGGTCTCTGCGGGCAATTTCCCATGCTTTCTTGTAGTCTTTGCCCAGGAAAGCTGAGCTTATTATTATGAGAATGGCGGTTAATCGGGCTGGAATGTAGTTGACTATTGTGTCGAGGTTTGCGCTGAACCAGCCTGTGTGCAGGTGTTCATGGTCTTTGAAGCCTACCATTCCGTCGAGGGTGTTGATGGCTCTGAATGCTATTGCGCCTGTGACTCCGAAAAGTGCGTATGAGAGTATTGGTGAGAGTCGGAAGTCTATGAGGTTTTCCGCCATGGATTCGATTACGGCTGAGCTGATTTGTTCGGCTGTTAAATCCTTGGCTTCTCTTCGGGAAAAATGTGCGTATTTTTTGGCTTCCTCAAGTTCGCCTGAACCTATGGCTTTGGCTGCTGCTTTTGCCCAGTCGGTTTCAAGTTTTATGCAGATTGTTAGTTTCAGAAGGATTATGGCGAAGAAGGCGTAGATGAGGTAGCTGAGGAACGTGTAGATAGCCCATAACCCAAAGCAGACGGGTAAAGAGAAGACAAATATCACCGTTAAGGCTAAAAGGGTGCCTTTGAGTTTTGCTTTTTTCGGGTCTGGGCTTTTGAAGTAAGGTTCTAACGCTTTGGTGAATTTGCCCATCAGAACGGTTGGGTGTAGCCTGAAAGTGTACTTTTCGGGGCTGTTTGGGGACGGATCTCCTAAAATCAGGTCTAAAAGTAGGGCTAACACAAGAACAGAGAGTGCCATTACAACGTCTATTACGCTTGTCACCCACCAGATTCCGCGAAGTTACTGATTAACACATTTCTGATAGTTTAGGAAGTCGGTTTATATCCATTATGGTTTGCGGTTCTGACGTGCGATTCTTGACTTATACCCCTTTATATATAGATTAAAATTTAGGTTGAACTGTTTAACCTTTAAAGCGAGTAAAGTGTATAGGGAAGCTTGTACAAAGGCGAAGGTTGCGGTTGCCACCGTTCAGGGGAAAACGTACTTTTTGATAGTGAACAAGTTGAAGGAAAAGAATATTCCTTTCATAAGCTTGGTTCCCGGTGAAACGGTGCCCACAGAAGTCAAGGTGGTCATAACAACTGAGCAGGAAAAGGGTAAAGTAAACCACGAAAAAGTGTTGGTTTACGAGGGCGAAACGGAACCAGATGCCTTGGCGGATGAAATCAGGAAAATCCTTCAGGGAAAAGAAGCGTACGAAAAAATCGTCATAGGCGTAGACCCAGGCGAAGTGTTTGGGTTGGCAGTTATAGCCGACGGCAAGGTTAACGAGACAGCAAACTGCTTCAGCATCCAAGACGTACAGACTAAAATCAGCACTGTTGTAAAAAATGTTGATGTCTTGTCAACCGCTGTCACCGTAAAAATCGGCAACGGAATCCCCGCGTACAAAGACCTCTTGGAAGCCTTGGACGCCGCCTTGCCGCCTGAAGTGTTTTTAGAAGTGGTAAGTGAGGCAGGAACAAGCCACATTCTAAATGAGAACA
>CAZZLA010000028.1:0-10523 GCA_964655035.1 uncultured Candidatus Bathyarchaeia archaeon
CGCCGCCGCTTGTAAAAAGAAACTGACAAACAGAACTCACATTTGCAGGTTTCCTGTTGACACTGGCACTTTCAAAATCAACAATCCACGGCTTCAGCTGTTTGTCGACGATTATGTGCTTGGTCGCCTTGCTGAGCTCACCATGATCTAAGCCCGCGTTGTCTAGCCGCCAACACTGCTCCAGAACGTCTTTCACGACACCACGTACATACGCTTTCTCTCTATTGGCGTCAAGCCAGTCAGGCAACACAGTGCCGTCAATGAGTTGCATTAGAAGAAAGTTCCTGCTTACACCGATTAGCCTTGGTCCCACGTGCACCGCGTTGGCTTGGGCAAGCATCTGTGCCTCATTCTGCAGTCCCAGTCTGTCAGCGTCCACTCTGCGGATCTTCAACGCCACCCTTTGCCCATCCAAATAGACGGCTACCACGATGCCTACGAAGCCTTTGCCCAACACAGGCACATTGAAAGCGCTTGCTTTCCCCGCGAACTCCACTGCTTTAACTCCGTGGTCTCGTAGTTCCACAAGGCGTTTCTGCACTTCAGCTTCGCTTGCCTTCGGATAACATAGGACTGAAGCATAGGGTTCTTCCTTTAGGTTTTCAGTAGGCACCATTATCGGCGTTTTCAATTTCTTGGCCTTCTTTTGTGCAGTAAAGATACGCCGATCATAAATTTAATAGGCACTCTTAATTCAGTAAAAGCCGATTAAAAGCGGGTTGAGAAATGCCGAGGTTCAGACAAATCGTCGATATTCAAAAGCTGATGGGTAAAAAAGAGTCTATTCGAAACTTGGGAATACTCGCTCACATCGACCACGGAAAAACCACGTTGACCGACTCTTTGCTAGCTGGCACAGGGTTGCTGTCGCCGACGGTAGCGGGTTCCGCTCGGGTTCTCGACTACCTTGAAGAAGAGCAGAAACGTGGCATAACCCTGAAAACCGCCAACATCTCCCTGTTGTACCAAGCAGCCGAAGACGCGTTCATCATCAACTTGGTGGACACGCCTGGGCACGTTGACTTCACAGGCAAGGTCACCAGAGCCTTGCGCACCATCGACGGCGCAGTGGTGCTTGTTGACGCTGTGGAGGAGGTCATGGCTCAGACAGAACTTGTTCTTCGCCAGGCGCTTGAAGAACGCGTGCGTCCAGTGCTTTTCATAAACAAAGTAGACCGTCTAATCACCGAGCTGAAGTTGACGGAGGAGCAAATCCAGAAAAAGTTCACCCGTATAATTGGCGTCTTTAATGATCTAATAGAAATTTACGGTGAATCTCCCTTCAAGGAGAAGTGGAAAGTGGATCCTGCAGAGGGAAATGTGGCGTTTGGGTCGGCTTTGCACAGGTGGGGCTTCACTTTAGACATGGCGAGGACGAAGAACGTGAAATTCAGCGTTATTATGGATGCGTACGAAAACGTGGCGTACGAAAAACTGACCAAGCAGCTTCCGCTTCACGTTGCCGTACTGGACATGGCTTTTGAGCATGTTCAGAACCCCTTGGAAGCTCAGAAGTATCGGGTGGAAAAAATCTGGAAGGGCAACGTGGCGTCTGAGCTGGGGAAAGCCATGATCGACTGCGATGATAACGGACCGGCTGTGTTTTGGGTAACAAATGTTCAAGCAGAAACGAACGCGGGTTTAATCGCCACTGGCCGCGTGTTCTCTGGCACCGTGAAAAGCGGAGACGCGGTCTACCTCGTTAACGCTCAGGCGGAGCATGTGATTCAAGAGGTTTCCGTTTACATGGGTGCCTTCAGGGAGACGGTGGACCAAGTGGCGGCTGGCAACTTGGCTGCCTTGGGAGGGTTGGAAACGGCGAAGGCAGGCGAAACCATAGTTGCAGCGGAACACAAGGAGGGCATGGTTCCGTTTGAGCGCGTAAAGTACGTTTCGGAACCGGTGGTGACGGTGGCGGTTGAGCCTAAAAACCCTGCGGCGCTGCCTAAACTTCTTGTAGGCCTGGAGCAGATTGCAACAGAAGACCCAAATCTCACCGTTTCGGTAAACAGGGACACGGGAGAATATCTTCTGAGCGGGATGGGCGAACTGCACCTTGAAATCGCAGCGAAACATCTCAGGGACAAGCTCAGCGGTGTGGAAATCGCTGTTTCCTCGCCAAGAGTTGTTTACAGAGAAAGCGCCACCATGAAAGGCGTCATGGCCATAGCCACGAGCCCTAACAAGCAGAGCAAGTTCACCTTGCAGGTGGAGCCTTTAGACGAGGAATCCATTGGCTTTTTTGAGACGCGCAGCGGTGAGGACGTGCTTGCGGTTGACGAGTACAAAAACGTATTAGCAGATTGCAGGGCTAAGCCCGAATTGCTTGAGGTTTTGGATTTTGTGATGTCTGGCTTTAGGTTCGCTTGCAGGGCAGGTCCGTTGTGCGGAGAACCCATGCGCGGCGTAAAAGTCAATTTGATGGGCATCCAGCTAAGCGAGAATTCGGAACATCATGGTCCCGTTGAGGTTATGCGTGGCGTGGGCAAAGCGGTTTTCGGTTCGTTCTTAACCGCCAAGCCCATGCTGCTTGAACCAATCTATAAAACCGTGGTGTCTTCTAACGCAGAGTTGGCGGGTGAATGCTCAAAAATCATCAGTGGCAAGCGTGGCAAAATCTCCGCCTTCGAACAGAAAGGCGCCTTCACCGTAATTACGGGTTTCATTCCGGTTGCGGAGACGTTCGGCTTGTCCGAGGAGCTACGTTCTGCCACTTCTGGTCGCGCCTTTTGGCAGTTAGCGTTTGACCACTGGGAAAAGGTACCCCAGAAACTTGAGGGAAGAGTCATCGCTGAGGTTCGGAAAAGAAAGGGATTGCCCTCGGAAGTTCCTAAGGCCGAGCGATTCTTGGAGGAAAACCCGTGAAACTTGACATGGTTCCCTTTAACTTAGATGTTACTCTTTGTTGCGGGCAGGTGTTCAGGTGGGACAAAAAAGGCGAGTGGTGGTACGGCGTCGTCGGTGACCACGCCTTCAAGGTGCGGCAGACTGACATGGAATTGGAGTTTGCCGGCGCAGACGAAACGCTCATCGCGCACTATTTCGGTTTGGACGACGACCTGCATAAAATCAGCACCAGCATCGGCAGGGACAAGCATATTCGAAAAGCGTTGAGCGCGTTCTGGGGTCTGCGGCTTATCCGCCAAGAACCGTGGGAATGCCTCATCTCCTACATCTGCGCCACGTACAAGAACATTCCCGCGATACGGCACATGCTACTAAACCTTTCACGGAAGTTTGGGAAGAAAATGGTTTTTGATGGCTGGGAGTTCTTCACGTTTCCAACACCTGAGACGCTGGCGTGCGCCTCGGAGAAGAGCTTGGCGGAGTGCGGTTTAGGCTACCGCGCCAAGTACGTGCATGCGACTTCGAAGCGAATTTTCGAAAAAAATTTCGAACTTGAACGCTTAAGGCAGTTGCCTTATGAGCAAGCTAAGAAGCAACTGTGCAGCTTAGCGGGTGTGGGTCCTAAGGTGGCTGACTGCGTGCTGCTTTTTTCGCTGGAGAAGACTGCGGCTTTTCCTGTGGACCGATGGGTTGAACGTGTCATCTTGAATCATTACGCTCAGCGGCTTCCGCGTGAAGTTGTGCAGAAACTTGCTCACAGTGATGGCCTCAGTAACTCTGATTACGCCTTGCTCAACACGTTTGGCAGACGGTACTTTGGTGTGTACGCGGGTTATGCTCAGGAGTACTTGTATCATTATGAGCGGATGAAAACGTGAAGGCATGAGTGGTTGTTGCTGCGGAAAACGTTTAAATTTGGTTGGAAACAGCATTAGTAAAGGAAAGTTGTGTGTGCGGGCCCGTAGCTCAGATAGGCTAGAGCGCCAGGCTCATAACCTGTTGGTCGGGTGTTCAAATCGCCCCGGGCCCACCATTGGCGGCGCGCCCGAGGGGTGTCGGGTTTTTTGTGGGGGGTAACGCAGAAATAGTTGGATTAGTATTGTTTATGTGAGGGCGGGTTTGATGCCGGAAGCCTTTGTTTGCATAAACGCTAGCGCCCCAGTTCGGTTGAGGAAGTTTTTGAGGAGCTTAAAGCTTGTCGGGGAGTGCGAGAGGCGTTCAGAGTTCACGGTGTTTACGATATTATTGCGAGGGTGAGCGGAGAGACTTTCGAGGACCTTAACCGCGTCGTGAATGAGCGGATAAAGCATTTGGGTCAGGTTCAGACGGTTTTATCTATGTCGCTTGTAGAGTCGGGGAATCCTGTTGGGGCTGGCGAGTTGCTGTTGGTTTAGCTGGGGCGGGCGTGAATAAATTTCCTTTTTTTTCTTGCCGTGCGAATGTGCATTGTTTTCGGTAAAAGTTGTCCACCGGGGGCTGTTGTGCTCTGAAACTGTACTAACTCCCCTTTAAATAGGCTGCAGCGCTTTGCGGAATAGACCCCTCTACTGGTTTCTGCAATGATTGGCTATTAGGCTCCAAATATGCTTTCCTTTTTTACTCCAGTTTCAAGAAATGTGGCGGCTGATTGCAAACGAAGCTTTATCTCTTTAAAGAGTGAATAGACTTACCATCGTGAAAGGTTAAAAGATAGGGAAAAGAGAGGGAAACACGCGCTTGAACAACAACCCATTAAGCGTCCGCATTGCCGGTTTGGAACTTAGAAACCCCACCTTGTTGGCTTCTGGAATTTTAGGGTATACTGCAGAGTCGTTACAGCGCGTGATTGAAGGTGGCGCTGGCGCTGTGGTCACCAAGTCTGTGGGCGTGGCTCCGCGGATGGGCTACGCGAACCCGACCGTGGTTCAGGCTAGCGGTGGGCTGATTAACGCCATGGGACTGCCGAACCCGGGCATAGACGAGTACGCTGCTGAGATTATCCACGCGAAAACCGTGGTGAAAGCGCCGCTTATAATGAGCGTGTTCGGCTACTCAGCAGACGAATTCGCGCTGGTCGCAGGAAAAGCCGTGGAAGCTGGTGCCGACGCGGTGGAACTTAACGTTAGTTGCCCGCATGTCAAGCTGACGGGCTCGGAAATTGGACAGAACCCTAAACTCATAGCGGAAGTCGTCAGCAAAGTCAAGGCTGCCGTGCGCAAGCCGGTAATCGTCAAGCTAACTCCAAACGTCACGGATATCGCGGAAACAGCGAAAGCGGCAGTGAAAGCTGGCGCAGACGCCTTGACAGCCATAAACACCGTTAAAGCCTTGGCGATTGACGTGGAAACGGCGTTTCCAATCTTAAGCAATGTACGTGGTGGTCTGTCTGGTTCCGCCATAAAACCCATAGCGCTCCGCTGCGTGTACGACCTCTATGAGCAGGTGAAAACATTCATAATCGGCTGTGGCGGCATAACCACATGGCAGGACGCCGTGGAGTTTCTCTTAGCGGGCGCATCAGCCGTCCAGATAGGCACCGCCGTGGCGCTGGAAGACCCCAACGTGTTCCAAGCCGTAAACCGTGGAATAAAAACTTACTTGAAAAAGAAACGTTATAAAAGCGTGCAGGAGGTTGTCGGCTTTGCGCACCGAACTTAACACCGTAAGAACTACGCCCATCCTAAGCGTGAAAACAGAAAGCCCAACAGTCAAAACATTCACGCTTACGGACAGGTTATGCGCCAAAGCCAAGCCCGGACAATTCCTCATGCTCTGGATACCCCGAGTGGACGAGATACCCCTAAGCATAATGAACACTGAAGGCAGTGCGGTCTCCGTAAGCGTGAAAGCCGTTGGTGACGCGACAAGGCACCTGCACCAAATGAAAAAAGACGAAACCATAGGCGTCCGCGGGCCGTTTGGAAACAGCTTCACCGAAACACCCGGCAAAGTGCTCCTCGTGGCCGGCGGAACAGGAATCGCGCCACTCCTTTTCTTAGCAAAACGGCTTCAAGCCGCAAGCAAACACGTAGCCTTCGTGGTCGGCGCAAAAACCAAAACTGAACTCCTCTTCATAGCCGACCTCAACCATGTGTGTACCGAAAAAAGCATAATCACAACCACCGAAGACGGAACCTACGGGCTCCAATGCCTTGTAACCGAACCGTTAACAAGGCTTCTGGCAGAGCAGAAATTCGATATGATCTACACGTGCGGTCCAGAGCTGATGGTGAGCAAAATCTTTGCGCTCGCAGAACAGCACGGTGTCCCCTTCGAAGCCAGCTTGGAACGGCTGATGCGGTGCGGCATAGGCTTGTGCGGAAGCTGCGTCATAGGCAAGTACCGTGTGTGCAGAGACGGACCCGTATTCAATAGCAAGCAACTGCGCGAAGTCAGAGACGAACTAGGCATATCAAAGCTGGGCTTCGATGGCAACCGCATACGCGTATAGATGCCCTAAGGCTCTTCCTGCGGCATCCCAACCTTCCGCAGAAAATCCCGCGCGTACTTCGGGTTGTACGAAAGTTCCTTGCTACGCAGAAGCCTCTTGTCAAGACGGTTCAAAGCCACACGAAACGTCGATTCCACGCCGAATCCCTCGCTTGAGCTGAAGAAAGAACCTCTCACAGTCCTCAACTGAAGCCTGCAATGCAGAAGCGGCACACCCTTATGGTTTGTTCCATGTGTCTTCATGTAAACAAACAGCGTACCTAGCTCAAGGGCATCTTTGTACTTGCGTGCGAAAGCTTCAAACTCATCTATCATGAACCCCTGCTGATCGGGGTTTATCGTCACGCCTTTGACGCCGAACTGCACTGTTAGCTTACGCACCACCGTTTCCAACTGAGATATGGGCTCAAGAAAATCCAGCTTTGTCAATATGCCCGCCAACCGATCTTTTGAAAGAACAACCAAACTTGACACGTTTTGCGCGTGCATCTTTTCTTCCGCTTCGCGCAAACTGGTATCAGAGGTCACCGTAATTACGGGTTGCGCCATGATCCCTTTCGCCGGAATGCTCAAAACGGGAACCTTTTCCCCCACAATCTCGCCCAGTGTTTGCTTTTGCCGAGGCTGGAAAATCTGCTCGATAATATCCTGTATGCTTATGATGCCCGCCAACTTTCCTTCGTCGACAACCGGAACGTGAGAAACCCCGTGCTCCCTAAACAGGCTAAGCACAGCGCCCACAGACCTGTTCCCCTCAATCACCTGCGGCGCCTTCGTCATAATCTTCTCAACCGTCGTGTTGCCCCACTCCTGAGTTACAGCCCCATGGATAATATTCTCATCAGTCACAAACCCAACAAGCCGGTTCTTCTCAAAAACCGGAAGCTGCCTCACCCCACTTTCAATCATCAACCTAGCCGCTTTGCCCAAAGAAACCTCCTTAGAAACCTTCGGCGCAGGCCGCATCAAACTCTTAACTTTCGCCGTTGAGGGATCAAGTCTCGACCGTGTCATCCATCGCCTAGAGATCACCCCCGCATACTTCCCCTTGCCATCCAGGACGGCTATAACCGGCGGCGTCTCCTTCTTGAACAACTCTAGGCACTTGGACAATGGATCGTTCTCGTTGACAGTGGAAAAACTCTTTGAGAAAACATTCTCAACTGGAATAGAATTCATAAATTTATCCTCATTTCGTTAACGATAAAGTAGAATTTAAACATTGCAAGACCCGCGAACATGAAAACTTCGAAACAACCGAGCGACAACAAAATCTTTTGTATATACAAATTTTCACAGGTTTCAGAAGACTTTCGCCCGTTCTATAGAAAAGCATATTATTGTTCTATATCAACAATATAGATGTTTCATTCTACACTGTTTAAATAGAACGGTTGGAAAGGGGAAGGAGAGCAAGGGGAGAATCAAAATAGCCGCTAATCTGTTAGGCGTTCTCATCCGCTCCTGTCAGGGAGGGATTACACAAACATGAGTCTGCCTGAAAAGGAAACGGTTGAAGAACTAAGGATACAATGGAAAAAACTCTGGCAGGAACGAGTAGATGACAAAGTCCGAGCCGAAGGCGTAGCCACAGCAGACTACTGCGACCTATGCGTTGAAAAAGGCACCATAATCCACGCCACCCGCGCCTGCAAAGCCCTAAACTTCAAAGAAATCCTGGAACAACACCAGATCGAAAACGCAGATAGATTCATAGCTCCACCCCCGCAAATTGGCGGGTGGACGAAATTCATCAAAGTAAACATAACAAACCAGCGGTCAGGAAAACACAGGCGAGCCGAACTTTATCGTAATGAAACGAAGGAAAAACAGCAGCCTAAAAAAGGCGGCAGAGGATGGCTTCACCTGTAGTTCCGGAAATTGTTGTTAATATTTCTGCGTTTTTTATGTTTTCATCTTTTAGATAAAAAGAGCATTTTTTGAGGAAATGGATTTGGGAAGCTATAGAGGCAGATTGGATATTATAGCAGACATTTTGCAAGTGGTCAGCCAAAATGCTAAAAAAACGCAGATAATGTACCAAGCAAATTTGAGCTACAAAGTCTTACAGAGGTACCTGAGGAACATAACGGCGGCTTCTTTAGTAGACTTCGAGGACGCAGAGCAATGCTACGTGCTTACCCCAAAAGGACAAGAGTTCCTTGAGGCATACACCGAATATGCCAAAACCAACAAGAGCATAGAGAAACGTCTCAACGTTGCGAACATCAAAAAGAAATGTCTGGACGAGCTGTGCGCACATAGGTAAGCGCGCGCATTATTGATTCACTTTAAAGATGAAGAAAAGTCTTATATGCTTACAGACAAGGGAAGCCAGTTCTTAGATATCTATTAAGAATACTTGAGGAATAACAAGCGTGTAGAAGCAAGGTTAAGTGAAGTCTTTACGAAGAAAAAGTTCTTGGAAGATTTATGTTCAAGTACATAACAATATTAATAGCCCTCTGTGAAAATCTTCGAATTGTGACATGGTTCCAATTGGTCGAAGGTATTGAATTTTCAGAATAGTTTGAAAAAGTACAGCTTCTTCAAATCGGAGTTAATGGTCCTTTGTTCATGCCTTATCCTTTATTAGCGCTATAGGTTGGCTTTGACTCGATTCGTCGCATCAGAAGTAGGGTTGATTGTGGGAGAGGCATTTAACTAGTTTCAAGTAAACGCTTACAACTGCCTCTGTAAAAGTTGTTTTTTGGGCTTTAGTTAAAACTCTGTTTCTAATGAGTTCAGAAAGGTTGCCCTCTTCGATTCTCTTCTTTATTATCCATAAATACTTTTTCTCGTTCTTCTCAGCGTATTCTGAAGCTAAGCTGAAGAAGTGTTGGCACACTTGGCGTGCCGTTTCTCCATGGGGATGCAAAACTTTGGCGCTTAGGCCGTTTTTCACTATTGAATTGTAGTCGTTTACCAGTAGATGATGAGGGGGCGGTTCCCTTTTTTCTGCTAATAGGCCTCGAACGGTTGCTCTGATGAAGCAGCTTAAGGCGACATCGGATTTAATGCATTCTTGTTCATCCATGATTTTTATTTCGATCGCTTCTCTCTTGAACCTGAAAATTACGCTTCTCAGATTAGCCCACTCCTTGTAAAGTATCTCCTTTCCAGCGCCTGCATTTGCAAGATCCTGCGAATATCTGTTTACAACTTCTGTTTGAAACTGCCTGAACGATGAAATATGCTCTGGAACCACGTCACCAACCATTGACGGAATCTCCTGCATCATCATTTTATAATGATATAGCCTGTTGTCAATATTAGGTCCTAACTGGCTCTCGTAGATCGGCGAGGAAGCAGAGATGGCTGGCAAATAGGCACACACATGAGCTAATGTGTTGTACAAATTTATCCCGTTTTTCTCATTGAAGTATGGTAGATTTAACTGAAAACTCTGAATGTTCAGCCAACTGTGACTTTTCAGGTTGAATATTTTTCTGTACTCTTCAACGATGTCTTGACTGCTATGGGGCCATATACTTGTATCTTCAAGCTTGAGAAGAGGGTGCATTCCCGTTCCCAAAAGATGAGCACCATACTTGGTGTTGAGGAAATCCAGAAGAGTTGACACTGCGAATTGCATGGTTTCTTCGAAGAGTTCTGGCGATTTGAAGGGCTTTTTTGCTTTTATTTCCATTGTCTGTAAAGAGGTTTCTTTCCCGAAAATGAACCGTGGCGTATGAACGAAGTCAACAACGTTCCCGCAAAAGTCTTTTATAACTCGGTCAATAATGGGTAGCGGTTTCAATTCTTCGTTGACTAATGAAAACTCGTGTTCTGGACCAAAAACTCATTGGCCCAAACGGAAAGACTCTTTTTGCCAATAGCTTGTAGGTCTTGTGCAGCTGATTTTCTATACTCCTTAGCTGAGTTTTCATTTTTGCACCTTGGCTACGCCAACATAGTTAATGTGAGCGATTTAGTTGCTTGTCGTTCATCGATGTGATTAAGCTTTCGATGGTTACTCTTAACTATTAAGATGTCCAGTTTTGGAAACATCGTAATAATTATTTTGAATGTATGTAGCCTGATTTCGGAACTAACCTTCTAACAAAATTGGTGTTTTGAATGTACCTTTATGCTTTCCATTTTGTTTGAGATTATTGAAAGATAGCCATTTAGTTGGCTTTTGACTGGCGTTCTGACAAAACTTGTCTATACAAAATTTTTATGGTTTCGGAAATCTTGCGTTTGTTTTATAGAAAAGTATATTATTATTCTAGATAAACTGTATA
>CAZZLA010000029.1:0-10462 GCA_964655035.1 uncultured Candidatus Bathyarchaeia archaeon
TCGATAGATAAATATTTAAATTTAATGGGTTTGGGTTGTGATTAAAATTTAATCCCGACGACGACGATTGACGGTGCGTCGGGAATGAGATGAGTTCAGGAAAAAGGCATGCTTTCAGGAACTTGGAAAGCATGCGATTTCTGAGAATCAGAAGGCAAGCGGTAGTTTTTTCCTGAAAGCAGAGCATATACACGTTTTAGGGCATATTATAGTAAATCAAATCATATAGGGGGTAGGTTATCGGAATCGAGTATATACCCCCCCTAAAAAAGGGTGTGCAGGTGAGGAAAAAAGGGGTATTTCGCTTAAAAATAGCGGAAATTGAAGAGCAGAAGGCGTGGAAAAAGGGTTTTCTTAGTGTTTACGTTTCTTGAAGTAAATCGCCAAGACTGCGCCGACCACAGCCACTGAAGCCACAGGCGCCACCACGAGCGTTATCGGGAACGGAACTTCCACGCTGAAACTGAATGTTTCAGAGGCGCCCATGTTTTCAAAGGTGTCTTTTGCGTAGACGGTTACGTTGTGCACGCCGTTGGTTAATCCGTCTATGGTGGTGTTGCCCGCGACTACTACGGTTTCCTGCCCGTCAAGGCTGTAGCCCATCCAGTTAACTGGCTTACCCACGGTAAAAACCAAGGAAACATTGGACTCATTATACGTCTGGCTTGCTGGCGAAACAATCTGAACCTGAGGCGGGACGATGCCATAGCCTATTGGCGTGTACTGCTCATTCACCGCAACTGGCGTTACATCATCATATCTATTCGACGTGTAAGAGTAGCCTCCAATCACGCATAAAACATCATCTACGAATGCAACACCAAAATCCCTACGGAGAGCAGGCATAGCCGTAGCTGTCCCCCAAGCATCAGCCATAAAATCGTAAACCTGATTAGTAGCGGGAACAACAGGAAATTTCCCCCATGCAAAGCCTAAAACATACACCTTTTGAGGAGCGTTCAAGCCAGTTGTGGCTACAGCCGCACCGCCCTTGACAATAGTCGATCCAGATTTGCCTCCGCTCCAGCTGTCAGTTTCCGTGTCATAAATCACGATTTTCTGCTCGTAATACGTAAACATCGTTGAAGAATTAAAAGTTGAAAACTCAAAGGTAACAACTATCTTGTTGTCTACAACAGCCGACATAGGCGAAGAGTCTGGGTACGGCTTGGGCATACGGGTTTTGGTAGCCCACGAATCATTCTCTGGGTCATAGGCATACACCATAGACCAGTCCATTACGTAGATTTTTCCGTTTACCACGTGGGCTTGACATTTCATTCCCTTGTCGGGCATGGGCGTTTTGGTTACCCACCTATTTGTAACAGTATCATACACTTCGTTAACTCCAGACACAACATATGAATGGAATAATCCATATTCATCAACAGTAAAGCCGACGGCTCCTCCTATGCAGTAAATCTTGTTTCCATAGGCGGCTATAGCGAAATAATCTCTTGGAGTCGGCATAGATGCCTTGTAAGTCCACGTGTCCGTTGCTGGATCATATTCCTCGTTTGTCCCTACGAAACCGCCAGAGAAACAGTCAGGCGGATACATTCCTCTTGCGGTTGTGCCTCCGATGGCGTATATTTTACCGTTAACTGTAGCAACGCCTAATCCAGCTCTTGCCTTATTCATGGAAGCTTTTGAAACCCAAGAGTTTTCATCCAGTTCTGAAGAAGACAGCACAGGCTCCAGCCTCATCAGAAATGATGTTGCTATCAAGGCGAGAACAAGCAGCACGACAGCGCCCTTATGCATTTGGATCCCCATTAAACCCTGGGCTATTTAAGAAATTAAAGCGTTTTTATCAAGGTTTCTTGACTAAACGCCAGTTTCTTAGTCAAGGTTTCTTGACCAAATCGTTATCTGCATGCTGTCTGCGTTTCTTGAAGTAGACCAGTAAGGCTGCGCTCATTGTGGGAATTGAACCCACTGAAGCAATAGCACTAAATTTAATTCAACAAACTTCCTCTTGAAATGGGGTTTAGTTTTAGTTCTGGGCTCCCAGGACTGCGGATAGCAAGTTGAATAGGTTATTGATGTACTCTCTGTATTTGCTCCTCATTCCAATCCTAAACCCAGCTCCGAGGTTATCTTGTATTGTTGCATCTATTTCTGTTTCTGTGGCGGATCCATTCATCTGCAATGTTATTTTCACAGGAAGAGTTTCTTCAGAGACGAAAGCTCCTCCAAATAAGCGTGTTCTTGTTTCTGAACCAAGGGTAGCTTCTATTCGCTTTGAATTAGCCTCAACTAGAGTTGCGTTCTTTCTGTACAGTTCGATTTTTACTATTTCCAAGATTTCATTTGCAGGCTTGTTAACTTTCCATTTACGTGTTTCGGAAATTGGCAAGGTCTGCCCTATTTTCTTTAAGTTTGTATTAGCTTAAAAATTTGTTCTTTTCTACTTGACAAGCGCCTATCATGCTTACCTATATCTGTAGAGTATGAGTTAAAGTATACGGGCGAAGTCAGGAGAATAAATTAATAATTTTTTTAGGTTATTACCCAGATAAAGTATATTACCTATGTTTTTTGGTAATCGCTTTTTTCGAAGGAAGGAAATAAAATTTAAGCAGT
Source organism: uncultured Candidatus Bathyarchaeia archaeon (assembly GCA_964655035.1). Taxonomy (GTDB): domain Archaea; phylum Thermoproteota; class Bathyarchaeia; order Bathyarchaeales; family Bathycorpusculaceae; genus SG8-32-3. The sequence continues at coordinate 2,587 of CAZZLA010000029.1, forward strand.
GGGGGACGTCAGCCCTTTCCACAAAGTATAAGAGGCATTTCAGCATTCAGAGTCTTTAGCCTTGGCGTCAGCAGGGAAAGATATTTATATTTTTTCTATTGTACGCAATGACTTTATTAATGTAAATCAGATTACAGCACAAAATTTTGAAGGTAACCACATATAACGTTCTACTCGCTCTGTTCTCCAAACGCTTAGCTATGTAGCAGTGCGAAAAATATTTATGAGCTATACGTAAAGTTTGAAAGGACGATCTAGCTAGGCGATGTGGTTCAAGGGAGATTACAGGGAGAACGTTTGATGCAGCAAAAAAACATAAAGCATAGGCTACAATTGGAGTGGAGAATCACTGTACAGGCGCAAAATCAATGATACCATAAACGCGCTGTCATCGAAAAAACCATTAAAGTACACCATGTACCTTGCCGCAATCATAATTTTCCTCGGCTTAATCCTGCTCCCGCCAATCATAGGAATATTCACAAAAGGCGACACACTCCAACAAGTTTTCGACCAACCCTCACTCATGAACCGCGCGCTCATCGCCGTAACTAACTCGTTCATAATAGCCCTGCTTGTTTCCGCATTAGACGTTATAGCCGGCATCCCCTTGGCATGGATCATCACACGCGGAAAAGCAAGATGGCTGAACATCCTCGACACTTTAGCGGACATACCGTTTATTGTGCCCACCGCAGCCCTCGGCTATTCACTGCTGCTTTTCTGGAACGGGCCCCAAGGCATATCCGCGCTATTCGGCGGTTCACTCATCTCTCCAGGATGGATGCTCATCGGCTTGCTTCAATTCACATTTTCCTATCCAATCGTGGTGCGAGTAATGGTTGGAGCCTTGTTCGACTACAAGATGGAGTTCGAACGGGCATCCAGAACCCTAGGAGCTTCACCTTTAACAGCGGTTCGAACCGTCAACCTGCCCATACTTAGACCTGCACTTATAGCCTCATACATTCTCTCCTTTGCCCGTTCCCTTTCAGAAACCGGCGCCACATTCATCGTCGCAGGACTCTTCGAGAACGGCCCAGTTTTTCTCCAGAACGTAAAGAACGAGTATACCGCAGGCATCGTAAGCCAAGCCACTTACGAAGGCGCAACCGTGTTCGCAAGCCTCATACTCATTGTAGTGTCCCTCTCGATTTTCGCTTTTATCCGCGCATTCGGTCCGCGATTGCGAATGCCAATCAAGGGAATCTGGCCTAGCTTCGAAAGAAAACTAAGCTACGCGAAAGCTGAAGCTTCAAGAAACTCCGTCACCCTGATAGTTTTCTTCATTATAATCTTGCTACCGTCCCTATTCGTGGCTTTGCCAGCCTTCCAAGCCCTGTTCAATGGCACTATTTCAAACGCGGTTTCAGGCTCAGGCATATGGAGCACCTACTGGCAGAGCTTAGCTCTGTCGTATGCGTTAGCTGGAATCGTTACCTTGCTTAGCTTTATGATTGGGTTGCCCATGGCAATGATGATTGCAAGAAAGAGATTCGGAAAGTTCACCTCAACCATATTTGATATTCTAATCAACGTTCCCTTAATCGTGCCTTCGATTGCGCTGGGAGTTTCCTTGAAGTTCTTCTGGCAAAGCTTCGCCTTCGTCCCCGAATTCCTGCTCCTCGTATTCGCGCACTTAGCGATAACATACCCGTATTTCGTAAGGTCAATGACCGCAGCCTTCGAACGCATAAGCCTCGACATGGAAGAAGCCGCAAGAACCTTAGGAGCTAAACCGTTCGGTGTGTTCAGGTCCATAATGCTGCCGTTGACGAAATACTCGATCCTTTCGGGAGCCATCATGGTCTTTACACGAAGCATAAGTGAAACCGGCGCAACCTTAGCGGTTGTTTCAACGTTGCAGACAGCGCCTGTGGTTATCGTTAACTGGGTTAAACAGGTTGTACCCGCCACCCCGTCAGAAATCGGGCTAGGCTGCGGCATCCTCATACTGCTTTCCCTTGCAATCCTGCTGTTGCTGAGGTTTTTAACCAAAGGAAAAGGAAGATACTGACATGCCATTTTATAACCTACACAACCATACTGTAAAATCGAAAGGAGAAAAATGCCATGCCTGAAGTCCGCTTGGTCAACTTAACCAAAAAGTTCGGAGACATAACCGCCCTAAACAACGTCAGCCTAACAATTCACGACAAAGAATATTTTTCGCTGCTAGGCCCAAGTGGATGCGGAAAAACCACCCTGCTGAGGCTAATCGCAGGGCTAATCGAACCCGACAACGGCGAAATCTACATCGGTAACAGGCGAGTTGATGATGTACCCCCCGAAGACAGGGAAATCGGGTTTGTTTTTCAAACCTTCGCGCTTTTTCCTCACATGACCGTCTGGGAAAACGTGAACTACGGTCCCAAAGTAAAAAATTTCAGCCAAAAAGAGTCCGGAACCATAGTGCATGAAGTACTTGAACTGGTCAAGCTTCACGAACGCCTAACCGCGTACCCAAACGAGTTAAGCGGCGGCATGATGCAGCGGATAGCTGTGGCGCGAGCGCTTGCGGCTGGCGCGAAGATTTTGCTTTTGGATGAGCCGCTGGGACAGTTGGACGCGAAAGTGAGAAACGAGATTAGGTACGAAATGAGGAAAATGGCGAAAGACCTGAACCTAACAGCTATTCATGTTACTCACGACCAGGCTGAAGCCATGTCCATATCCGACAGGATTGCGGTGATGAAAAAGGGACAAATCGTGCAGGTGGGAACACCGCAGGAACTTTACATGAACCCGAAAACCCTCTTCGTAGCAAATTTTATCGGAGAATCGAACTTCTTGGAAGGCTCAATTGCGGATATAACCGGAGACAAATTAGTTATAGAGCTTCGGGGTGGAGCAAAAGTCCATACTTTTGGGAAGGGGTTAACAAAGAATGAAAGGGCTGTGGTGGTTATAAGACCTGAAGTTCTCGCGGTTGAGAAGAAATCGTATCAGGGAAAAAACGTGCTTCGAGGCGTGGTTGAGAAAATCACGTTTGAAGGCACATTCATAAGATACGTGTGCAGGCTTGAAAGCGAGGATGTCGTGGTGGTGATTAAGCCTTCCTTGACGGAGAAATGGTTGGATTTCGGAGCAACGATTACTTTAAGCTTCGAACCGGAGAAAGCACATGTCTTTTCGTATCCGGAAGCAGGCTTGATGGAGGAAATCTCAGTCTAACAGCGGCTTTTCATAGCGCGCGCTATAAGCTGAAAAGCCGTTGTTGACGCGTGCTCACTTTTTTCTCTTAACAAAGAAAACAGCTAGCACCACCGCAATCAACGCTATTGCGCCAATCACGACAGCGTAAAACACTGTTGGGTCCAACCCAAGCACTTGAGGCTGCCACAGGTTCGTCTTGTCCACTATGCTATGCATGGTGTACTCTGGATACTGCGAGATGCCTTCAACTAGAACGCCTGTGTTCTGGTCCCAGTAATAAGTGGTCTCAGAGGTAGCCGCAGTGACAAGGCTTCGTGTGGAGCCTGCGTGCGTTTTCTCTTTAACGCCGCTTATGGTTATGTTGCCCACGTTTTTGTCGAAGAAAACGTCGCCGGCATTCAGGTTTGCGGGAATGATAAAGTCGTCTCCAAGCTGCCCTGTTTCAAGGTTCAAGGTTGCCGTTTGAGGCTCTGTTGTGCCATCAGAGAAGTTCACCGTTATGTTAAGGTTAATCTGGGTTCCTTGAACAGCGTATACTTCCATTTTCGCCCATGTCACATCATGTTGTTCAGCGGGAGTACCCGTGACAGATACGTTGTATTCTATCCAGTCGCCGCTTTTTACACCTACGGAAACCTCACCTAAAACAACGCCTGTGATAGCGAGAAACAGCAACGAAGCAACAGCCAAGATGAACTTCACGCGCATAAGTACCCAAATTCAAATTCACCGCCTCAGGTTTAAAGCTTGTTGAAAACATGAGCGCTCCAAAGAGACACATTGTATTTGGAGCGTATTAGGAGCCTAATAGCGGTTCTATGCAGAAACTATAGAGGGGATAGTCGCCCGAGTACACAAGAGCATACGTGTGGAAGGAAGCGTGGTCAGCCACAATGTTTAGTTATAAAAACAAGCCAATCCATTGTTATGCAATAGGTGAATAGAGGTAAGCGATATGAAGCGAGAGAATGGTGTTGAATGTGAGGAGACGCTTGATCCTGACGACTGGGAATCCATGCGAAAGCTGGGTCACAAGATGCTGGACGACATGGTGGATTATCTGAAAACCGTTCGAAAACGACCTGTCTGGAAACACATACCCGAACATGTTAAAGCGCACTTCAGCAGCCCTGTCCCACAGGAGCCTCAGCCACCAGAAGAAATTTACGAAGAATTCATGGAAAAAGTGCTGCCTTACCCCGTGGGAAATATCCATCCGCGGTTTTGGGGTTGGGTCTTGGGAACGGGAACGGTTATGGGAAGCTTCGCTGAACTGCTGGCAGCCTCAATGAACACAAACACGGGTGGCGCTGCTAACCACGTTGCTAATCACGTTGAAAAACAGGTGATTGACTGGATCAAAGAGATGTTACGGTATCCCATATCAGCAAGCGGCGTGTTGACCAGCGGTTGCTCGGCTGCAAACATTATAGGATTAGCGGTTGCTCGAAACGCAAAGGCAGGTTTTGACGTTCGCCGCAAAGGTCTTCAAAGCACTACGCAGAGAATGACGCTTTACGCGTCCCAAGAAGCGCACAGTTCGATCCAGAAAGCCGTTGAACTGCTTGGACTGGGTAGCGAAGCACTCCGCCTTTTGCCTGTAAACGAACATTTCCAAATCGACATAGAACCCTTGAAAGCAAACATCACAAAAGACCGGAAAGAAGGTTACGTGCCCTTCTGCATCGTAGGAGCAGCGGGAACAACCAACACTGGGAGCATCGACGACCTTAAGGCTCTCGCGGATCTTTGCCAACAGGAAAAATTGTGGTTTCATGTTGACGGCGCATTTGGCGCATGGGCTACCCTAGCGCCCAGAGCAAGGGACAAAGTTGTTGGGATGGAACGGGCTGACTCGCTGGCGCTTGACTTGCACAAATGGATGTACATGCCTTACGAGATCGGTTGTGTTCTTGTGCGAGATGAGGAGCAGCATCGGAAAGCTTTCTCTTTGATGCCTGATTACCTTTTTCACGGAGAAGGCGGACTTGGTTTGGCAGGGGGTGATTTGCCGTGGTTCAGTGATTATGGTTTTCAGCTTTCACGTGGTTTCCGAGCGCTTAAGGCTTGGATGTCCCTGAAGGAGCATGGCAGCCGCAGGTACGCGCGGTTAATTCAGCAGAACATGAATCAAGCCTATTACTTAGGTGAACTTGTTGAGGCTTCGCCAGAACTGGAGCTTTCGTCACCGGTTATGCTTAACGTGGTGTGTTTTCGCTACGTTTCGCCTGCACTGGACGATGCTGAATTGGATGAGGTTAACAGGCAGATTGTTGTTGAGTTGCAGGAGCAGGGCATAGCCGTTTTAAGTGAAACCGTCATCAACGGCAAGCGTGTTCTGCGTGCGGCAAACGCCAATCATCGCAGTCGCCGTGAAGACTTTGAAGTTCTCGTGAAAGAAGTAATAAGGATCGGAAACGAGTTAACAGCGAACCGTGCACAATAGTCTGAAGCTTACGTGTTTCTGGGCACCCTCTGGTTTTGTGAAATGGTTGTGGGATGGTGATTTTGCATGTGTCTTTTTGAGGTAATATATCGATTTTCGGAATGTGTCGAGTAAAAAAGCAATCTATATATTAAATCTTGCGACGTAAGATGTAGTCAAGTAATACAAATCAACAGTTGAACATAAATACACAAGGTCGAAACAAATGACAAACGCAACATGCACTCTACAACTCAACGGAAAAAAACAAAAAACACCCGAAGAGAAATTCAACCTCGCCATAACCGAAACGGTCGATGAAATCTTCTCTTCATTCAGGAACCTGGACAAGGAAGCGGCTTACCTTCGCCTAGAAAACGCCTTCAAGATAAAGAAGGATGAGATACCCCTCAAAATCGAAGGCTTCGCGGATGCGATCGAGCAGATGTTCGGAGTTGCAGTAAAACTGGTTGAAATCAGGATGATTGAGGCGCTCCACAGGAGATTTCCGGAATTCGTGTTCTTACCCAAAAAGGGCGACGTTGATTTCAAGGAATATGTGTTCAGCCTGCGCGCTTTCTTGCTGCACACTTTATAAGTTGACGTGTTCGGTTTTTTCCATGAAAATACCAGTTTTTCGTAGATGCGCTGAACAGTTAATTTGCAGGGGTTTTGTATGGGCGGGACGCGATTTTGATTTGGGATTTTGTATGTTGGATGTTGAGTTTTGTGTTGTCGTGTCTTTTCTTGTGTACAGGTTGATATGCCTGTAATATGCATGAACCTTTATATCATTGTTTATGTTGTATAAAGACTCGAGATACAGTGCTCCCAACAGAACTGTTGAACAAAAACAAAAAAATGGAATGATAAAAAATGGGCAACATACAAAAAGAAGTTCAAGCCAAACTGGCAAAAGGGTTACTAGACCTTATTGTTCTACAGTTCTTGAACGCGCAACCCATGCACGGCTACCAGATAATCACCAAAATCCGCAAAAGCTTCGGCGTCTACTTCGGCCCCAGCACCATCTACCCGCTCCTCGCAAGTTTGGAGAAGAAGGGCTACGTCAACAGCGAATGGAACATGGCAACCGAAAGACCCAGAAAAATATACAAACTCACAACAAATGGGCAAACGATGTTAAACTTCACCGAAAGTTCGCTGAATCTGCTGTGCCAGGAAATCGGAACAAACATTACACCCCAGATGAACACTGAAGCGGGGTTAATGCAGCACTTCCAAAAGAAAGCACGTTTCATGCCAACACTGGCGAAATGAGCCGCTCTTTTCCCTTTATTTTGTTACCTATCACTTCGCATAAAAAAGAGAAGGATGTTCTCGTCAAACCCGCATATACTGGCTGGTTTCCAACACGTCTTTCAACGTGTTTTTGAAGGTTTTAGTTATGTCTTCAAGATAGATAGCCCTGCTTTTGATACCCCTTTGAACGGCGCCCGCAGCTATAAAACACGCGCCTATCGTTTCGCTTATAGGCGTAGGTTCAGGAAAAACAATCAAAGACATCCCGATCTTTATGAGCCGCGACTTGTTGCCTTCCCGCCACAATTTCTTTGTAGATCCAGCAGCGTTTGCGGTGCCTTTAACCGCGTCAAACAGATCGATGTAACTTTCACTTAGTTCGTTCATGGCTTTGGTCGCGTTTTTAACTTGCTCGGGCTTCATGGACATAACCTTACTCTGGATATAGTGACGTGATAACACAAAAGCTTTCGTGTGCCAAAGCATGTTTTTCCACCGTTTTTTCGCTTCTGAGGGATACCGCTTTTTATTAAACCACCTGAAAATCGGAGACGCTGTAGGTGATGCTTTCGCATCAAACTGTCAATTTCGCAACTGGCTCAAAACCTGAGAAAAAAACTGTCAGGCTTCAGTAGTGTCGTAATGCATAATTGAGAACACGTCATATTTGTCGCCGATGGCTTTCCGCCCGTCAAGATAGCCAAGTTCTATCAGAAAACCTATGCCAACCACTTCGCCACCCAGCTTCTCAACCAAATCAATGTTCGCCTTAATGGTGCCGCCTGTCGCCAGCAAATCATCAATAAGCAAAACCTTTTGACCCTGCTCAACGGCGTCTTCATGAATCTCAATTGTGTCGCATTCGTACTCCTTCTTGTAAGTCAGGTCCACGCACCTGAACGGCAGTTTCCCCTTCTTCCTCACGGGAACAAATCCGACTCCAAGCTCATAGGCTAAAGCGGCGCCTACGATGAAACCTCTAGCCTCATTCGACACGATGACATCTATGTCCTTACCCCGGTAATGGTCAGC
>CAZZLA010000030.1:0-10285 GCA_964655035.1 uncultured Candidatus Bathyarchaeia archaeon
GTATCATACTCACGCGTGCCCTTACCCTCACGAATGTTAAAAAGTCTTGCCAAATTCTCGATCCTTTCGCCGTCCTTCTCAAGCTCCTCCGCCGACATCGGTATGCCCGTAGCCAACGTGTAATAATTCGCCAAATCCTTCAAACCATCATAATACGTGCCCCTCGAAAACTTACACACGATAAGCGAATCGATTACGTTGTAGATATGCCCGTCAGGCACAATCATCTTACCCCTGCCCGGCTCAATCTTGAAACGGTTCACCTTGCCCTTCACGTCAGGCGAGTAAGCCCCATTCCGCAAGTGACACGCACCACGGAACGAAACACTGAAACCCAAAGCGGCGGTCTTCAAAGTCCGTAAATCATAACCAGGCAACTCCAAACCCTTAATGTGGCACGCGTACTTGTACGCGTCCCCACCGATTAGCTCGGCAGCCTTCGCCACACCTTCCGCAAGAATATTACCCAGCCAACCCTCACGCTTCCCAATCTTATGAATAATCGCAATAAGCGCCTCCGCATTCCCAAAACTCAAGTCTATGCCATCAGTCTGCTCCTTCGTAATCACACCATGCTCATAACAATCCATAGCAAAAGCCACCACCACGCCGATGGAAATGCCGTCCATGCCATACTCGTTCACAATACGCATAGCCTCAATAATCGCATCCAACCGGTCAACACCACACAACGGACCCATAGACCACAAACACTCAAACTCCAACCGCGAAGTCGCACCCTGATAAGGACCTTCAGGCACTACGGCAATATGGTCACAACGCATCCCACAAGTCGCACAACCCACAATCTTCTTCACATAATGCTCATTCAAGTACTCACCACTCACTTTTTCAGCACCCTCAAACTGAGCATTAGTAAAATTCCTCGTCGCCAAAGCCGACAGAGAATTCAAAACCAAAACGTTCTCAGGCGTCCCCAACGTCTTATACTTCTTCGTCGCAGGACCTTTCATCCGCTCATGAATCATCTTCACAAACTCCATGAACCCCTCCATGTCCGCCACGTTAACATCCTTCGTCCCACGCACAGCCACAGCCTTCAGGTTCTTAGAACCCATCACAGCGCCCATACCTGTTCTTCCAATGGCACGGAACTCATCATTAATTATGCCCGCTATCCGCGACAGTTTCTCGCCAGCTTCACCAATCGCCGAAACCCGAATGTAATAATCACCAAGCTCCTCCCTAATCTGCATGTCAGTCTCATACGGCGACTTGCCCGTCATATGTTCAGCATCCATTATCTGAACTTTATCATCGTCAATCCACAAGTACGACAACTTAGGCGCCTTCCCTGTTATGATAACCGCGTCATACCCAGCCCGCTTCAAGTCAGGACCAAAAAACCCGTGAGCCTTAGCCTCACCCACACCGCCAGTTGCAGGCGATTTGGAAACAACGGCGTACCCGTTTCCAGCCGTGGGCCCCATGGTGCCGCTGAGAGGGCCAGTAGCGAAAATAATCGGGTTACCCGGGTCAAATGGTTCCGTGCCCGGCTTAGAGTTGTCCATGAGCAAGCGAATGCCGAGTCCGATGCCCCCGATGTAACTCTTAGCCATCTGCTCACTCAAAGGTTCAGTGGAAACTTTTCCATTTGTAAGATCAACACGCAAAATTTTACCGGCATAAGCAAACATTGCTTTTTTTCTCCAAACGTGTTATTAGCGTATATAGCTGACACAAAAAGTATATTAATCTAATGGATTTCCACTCGAAAAACTGATGTACAACTCCTCAACTTGACTTACATGATGAAATTGACACTAAACACCGTTTTATGAGTTTCACATTTTGAATAAACCGGTTTCGGTAAGAAACGAATATATAAAGTCTCTAACACTTTGTACATTAAGCGCACGCGAGGGGTTCATGCCTTGAAAGTAACCGTTGACTATCTGGGCAGCATCAAACAAATATTAGGCTTGAAACAAGCAGAAAAAATCGAACTGAAAGACACCGCCTCAGTATGCGACCTGCTGTCCTTGCTAGCCGAAAAATACGGCGCCCCCTTCAAAAAAGCCGTGTACGAACCCAAAGACTTAGCCTTGAAGGCGCATTACATTCTGTCCATAAACGGCTTACTGCTTAACCAGCTGAGCGGCATAGAAACCAAACTTAAAGACGGGGACCGCGTAATTTTGATGCCTGTCGTCACAGGCGGCTAAAGAAAAGCGAAAGCGTTAAGCCAAAAACCACCAACGTTACTCTGTTAGTGGCAAACATGAACAGAACAGAAGCACTACGAAAAATTGCCTTTGAGAAAGACAAGATTGGCGGACTATTAGTTTTTAACAGCACCAACCTAACCTGGCTCATAGGTTTTTGCGGCGCCAGCGCCCTGCTAATTCCGAAAAACGGCGAAAGCATCGTTTACGTTCACGGCGTCAACCATGCGCAGGCGGAGGCGGAACTGAGCGGCTTTTCTGTGGAACTGGTGAAGCAAGGCGAGAACATGATGGGCAAAATCGCGAAACAAGTTTCAGCGCTACAAATTAAGAGTCTCGCCGCAGACGCCTTAAACGTTGAGAGTTGGCGCGCATTATCCAAGCTTTTAGGCAGCAAAACGCTTGAGGTTGACAACCGCTTCCTTCAGGAGTTTCGCAAAGTCAAGGATGAAAACGAAATCAAGCTGATGCGCAGGGCTGGCGAGTTAACAAGCGAAGGCATGCGGGTTGCTCGCGAAATCATGGCGGCTGGCGTGAAAGAGTGTGAAGTCGCAGCGGAAATTGAGTATGCCATGAGGAAGCAGGGTTCTTCTGGGACGGCTTTCGAAACAATCGTGGCGTCTGGCCTGGGCTCAGCGTTTCCTCACGGCGGCTGCTCTGAAAAAGAAATTCGGGAAGGCGATTTGGTGGTTATCGACGTTGGCGCCACGTACAAGTTTTATCGGTCTGACATGACGCGAACGTTTGTGGCTGGGAAACCTTCGGGGAAACAGAAGAAGCTTTATGAGGTTGTGAGGGCGGCGCAGGAGAAGGCGGTTGAGGTGATGAAGCCGAACGTTAAAGCGAAGGATGTTGACGCAGCTGCCAGAAAGGTGATTGCTGATGAGGGCTACGGAAAGTACTTTGTGCATGGTCTGGGTCACGGCGTCGGATTGGACATACATGAGCCGCCAACCTTGAGCCCTGCCAGCGAAGATGTGCTGGCGGCAAGCAACGTGGTGACCGTGGAGCCCGGCATCTACCTTGTCGGCTACGGCGGAGTCCGCATCGAAGACACCGTGTTGGTGCAGAGAAACGGCACGGAAAAACTTACAAACGGGGCTTACGGTTTAGGCAAAGAATAGCGTGCGAAATTAAGCGGTTTAGAGCGTTCCACGTTTTTTCTTTTTCCACCAAACAACGAAAATAGCAACGCCTGCGACGACAATAACAATCACTGCCGCAATAAATATCAAGTTGGTACCCCCTTGCTGAAATGATAGGGAAGCTGTCTGCAGCGTGTTTTTACAAGGCGAAAATCCATAAGAGTTTTAAGCTTAACTTTGAATCTTCACAAAGAAGGACCGAGAACAAACATGGACACTTGGCGTTTGATTCCCCTTGAAACCCACAACGGCTTCATGAACATGGCCATTGACGAAGCCATCCTCACCAGCCGCATCCAAAACCTGGTTCCCAACACCATAAGGTTCTACCAGTGGAAACCCAGCGCCGTCACCATCGGCAAAAACCAGAACCCAAACGAGCAGGTTTACTTAGGCGCGCTTCGCGAACATGGCGTGGGCCTCGTCCGCAGAACAAGCGGCGGCGGAACAGTCTACCACGACAAAACAGGCGAAATCACCTACAGCGTCACCGCCCAAACCGGCGACCTCGGGCAAGACGTGACATCGGTCTACACTTCCGTTTACGCGGCAGTCAACGACGCGCTAAGGCTGATAGGCATAGCCGCCGACTACAGCCAAGGCAACCCGAAAAACTGCCCCACCCTGACTGTAGCGGGCAAGAAAATCAGCGGTAGCGCCCAAACACTTAGGCACGGCGTCGTCCAGCAACACGGCACCCTACTGCTCAGCGTAGATTTGCCCCTGATGTTCAAGCTACTGCGAGTTCCGTTCACAGACGACTGCGACTTAGCAGCGCAAATCGCCCAGCGAAAAATTACCAGCGTCCAAAACGAGCTTCACCATGCGGTCTCAGCGGAAACAGTTCAGAACGCGCTCGCACAGGGCTTTAAGGCTATTCTGAAAGTCAACCTTGAAAACGGCGCGTTAACCCAGTTCGAGCAGGCTCTCGCCAACAAGTTCTACAAGGAAAAATTCTCCACCCCGGGTTGGAACGACACGAGCACAATCATTTCTTCTCAGGGCGCCACCTAACACCCTGTGCTGTGTCCTCTACAACCACGCCCATCTCCTTCAGCTTAAGCCTCAACGCATCCGCCTTCGTCCAGTCCTTTGTCTTCCGCGCCTCTTCACGCTCTGCGATGAGCTTTTCAGCTTCCTCCGGCAGCACCTCAGCCTCAACCTTGCCGATTACGCCTAAAACCTTGTCTAAATCCGCCATAAATCTGGCAGCAGCTTCAGCTTCACTCCTGCGGACTTCACCCTTGTCAAGCAGGTTGTTGACTTCACGCACAAAATCGAACAATGCACCTAACGCCACGCTGATGTTCAAGTCGTCATCCATGGCATAGCCGAAACTCGCCTCCACACCACGCAGCAACTCCGCAACCTGAGCGTTTCCGCTTGCGCCGTCAGTGTCCTGAAGCCGCCGCACAAAGTTTCTCAGCCGCTCCACAGCGCCTTTGGCTGCCTCTAAACCTTCAAAAGTGAAGTTAAACTGCTGTCTATAATGCGTGGACAGCAGCAAGTAGCGGATAGCAATCGGGTCGTAACCCAGCTTAAGCAAATCGCGCAGCGTGTAGTAGTTGCCAAGCTTCTTCGCCATCTTCTTCCCCTCCACCTGCAAATGCTCGTTGTGTAGCCAGTAACGCACAAACTTCTTGCCCGTTGCCGCCTCGCTTTGGGCAATCTCGTTCTCATGATGAGGAAACATGTTGTCGATTCCACCGCAGTGAATGTCAAAGGGTTCACCCAGATAACGCATGGACATAGCGGAGCACTCGATGTGCCAGCCAGGCCTGCCTTTGCCTAGGTCGGTTTCCCAATAAACGTCTCCGTCTTCAGGTGTCCAAGCTTTCCAGAGGGCGAAATCCTGCGTTTCCTCTTTCGCGTACTCATCCGTTTTCACTCTTGCGCCTGCTTTGAGTTCTTGGACGTTGATGTGGCTGAGCTGGCCGTACGCTGGAAACTTGCTGATGGCGAAGTAGATGCTGCCGTCCTGAGCCTTGTAAGCGAAGCCTTTAGCTATCAAGGTCTTGACCAAGTTAACCATTTCTGGGATGTGCTCTGTCGCCTTCGGATAAACGGTTGCAGGCTCCACGTTCAAGGCTTGGATGTCCTCGAAAAAGGCTTCCGCGTAACGCTTCGTGAATTCTCCAAGCGGCACACCCTGCTTCTGGCTGCCCCTTATGGTTTTGTCATCCACATCCGTCAAGTTCATCACATGCGTAACCTTATAGCTGCGGTATTCCAGCCACCGCTTAAGCAAATCCTCAAACAAGAAAGCCCGAAAGTTGCCGATGTGTGCAAAATCATACACTGTGGGTCCACACGTGTACATCCCCACCTTACCCGCCTCCAAAGGAACAAACTTTTCCTTTCGCCGAGTCAACGTGTCAAAAAGGCACAAGCCCTCTGCAGAAGCACCCATCTTAGTGTCCCCTGTGAAGTACACGGACAGAAATTATATAAGCGTTCCAGTGAACCCTTCTGGTCGGATAACGATGGCGCCTTCCTTTTTAAAGCGTTAGCCGCCGTTTAACCCGCGCCTCTTTCTTGCCCCGCATTCGAGGCGGCAGTTTTTCAGCGTTGGCTGCACAGCGGAGCATTTCTCAAGCGGAGAGTGAGTTCTGATGCATAATCTTTTAATTGCTCCTTTTGCACGACCCTAAAACAAGGAAGGTTATCCAGCCAATGGTTACCTTAAACCTAGACAAAATTTTCAACCCTCAAAGCGTAGCCATCGTAGGCGCCAGCGACGTTGAAGGCTCAGTCGGATACGCCATCGTGAAAAACTTCACTCAGCTAGGCTACGCCGGAAAGGTTTACTTCGTTAACATACGCAAACCCGAAATTCTCGGGGTAAAAACCTACCAGAAAATAGGGCAAATCCCAGACCCCGTGGACTTAGCCATGATAGCCACGCCAGCGAAAACCGTTCCCGCCGTGGTGGAAGAGTGCGGAAGCGCAGGAGTGAAAGGCGTCATCATTGTTTCAGCGGGCTTCAAAGAAACGGGGCCCGAAGGCAAAGCGTTAGAAAACAAGATTCTGGAAGCAGCAAAAAAATACGGCGTAAGAGTTATCGGACCAAACTGCATCGGCATAATCCGCCCCCGAATAAACCTGAACGCCACATTCGTGGATAAAATGCCGAAACCCGGCAAAATCGCATTTATATCTCAAAGCGGCGCGTTAGGCTCCGCCATTCTCGACTGGGCGATGCACGAGAACATAGGCTTCAGCAACTTCGTCTCCATAGGCTCAATGATAGACGTGGACTTCGGCGACCTCATAGACTACTTCGGCACCGACCCCAAAACCAAGAGCATACTCATGTACGTGGAAGGCATAACAGATGCCCGAAAATTCATGAGCGCCGCCCGCCACTTCGCCCGAACTAAGCCCATAATAGTGGTTAAAGCGGGCAAGTTCAGCGAAAGCGCCAAAGCCGCCGCATCCCACACTGGCTCGCTTTCAGGCGAAGACGCCATCTACGACGCAGCGTTCAAGCGTGCAGGCGTCGTCCGCGTGGAAGAAATCGAGGACCTGTTTAACGCTGCTGAAGTTCTGGGAACTCAGCCTTTGCCGCGTGGACCTAACTTGGCGGTGATTACGAACGCGGGTGGTCCAGGAGTTATGGCAACCGACGCGCTTATTGCTAAGGGAGGCAAGCTTGCCAAGCTAAGCCAGAAAACCATGGACGCGCTTAACCGTGTTCTGCCGCCTTTCTGGAGCAGAGGCAATCCCATTGACGTTCTCGGAGACGCGGGCGCTGGCCGGTACAGAACTGCGGTTGAATCCTGCCTGAACGACGCGAACATTGACGGCGTACTCATAATCTTCACTCAGCAAGCAGTTTCGCAAGCGGTTGAAATAGCCAAAACCATCGTTGACGTCGTTAAGAGCAAGGCGTACCAAAACAAGACCATACTGACAAGTTTCATGGGTTACGGCGCGGTGCAGGAAGCAAACAGCCTTCTCAACGCAAACAACATCCCCACGTACTCGACGCCCGAAAACGCCATCAAAACATACATGTACATGTACCAGTACCAGCGTAACCTTGAACTTATCTACCAGACACCAGAGGAGCGGCCGGTGGACACAGCGCCACCTAAAAGGCCAATCATGGTCATACTTAGGAACGCTGCCGCGGAAAACCGTGAACTGCTGACGGAAGACGAAGCAAAAAGGCTCTTGGATTACTATAATTTTCCGGTTGTGAAAACCGAAGTCGCCACCACCGCAAGTGAAGCGGTTGCCTTCGCCCATCAGATCGGCTACCCAGTGGTTCTCAAAATCCTTTCGCCCCAAATCATCCACAAAACCGACGCGGGAGGCGTGGTGCTTGACCTGAACTCTGACGCGGAAGTCAAACAGGCTTTTGACATTATCTTGCACAGGGCGAAAGCGTACAACCCGGACGCCGAGATAATTGGGGTTACCGTTCAGCCCATGGTAACGGGGAAAGGCTACGAGGTTATATTAGGCGGAAAAACCGACCCGTTGTTCGGTCCAGTAATCCTCTTCGGTATGGGCGGCGTGGGTGTCGAACTCTTCAAAGACTATTCAATTGGTCTGCCGCCGTTAAACACGACGCTTATCAGGAGAATGATGGAGGAAACCAAGGTCTATCAGCTTCTGAAAGGCTACAGGAACGTGCCGCCGGCGAACTTGAAGCTACTGGAGGAAACGGTGGCGCTGTTCTCGCAGTTGCTCATTGACTTCCCGCAGATAAAGGAGATCGACATCAACCCTTTGCTGATAAACGAGAAAGAAGCCTGCATCCTTGACGCAAGGATAAAAATTGATAAAGACAAGGTTTTCAAAAAGCTTGAACCCCATGAGCACTTGGTGATAAGTCCGTACCCGAAGAGATACGAGACCCGGTGGAAGCTTAAGAACGGGCAAGAGGTGCTGTTGAGACCCATAAAGCCTGAAGACGAACTCATGTGGCTGGAGATGTTCCAAAGCTTCAGCGAAGAGTCCATACGGTACAGGTTCTTCCAGCTGCTCAAGGACACGCCGCACGAAGTCCGCGTTCGCTACTGCAACATCGATTATGACCGTGAAATAGCCATAGTGGCGGAGCTCAGTGAAGAAAACCGCCGAAGAATCTTGGGAGTTGGAAGGCTTAGCATTGAACCTGACGGGAAAAGCGGTGAGCTTGCTTTCATCATTGTTGACCAGTGGCAAGGTCAAGGCTTAGGAACCAAAATGGTGGATTACGTGCTTGAAATAGCCAAAGACATGGGCGTCGAATCGGTCTACGCCATAATGCTGCCTGACAACCGGAGAGCGTTAAACCTGACAAAGAAGATGGGTTTCAAACTTGAATACTTAAGCGACGGCACGGTGAAAGGAGTTCTTGACCTTAAAGAGGAAGCGCTCAGCGCCAAATGCCCAGAACCCCCTGCTCTGGCAGAAAGAAAGGCAACTTCTGCTACAGAAAAAGAGGAGAAGGACGCTGAGCCAGAGGCGGAAGTAACCCAGTTGTAATGGGTAGCCTCTGAAGTTTTCCGTTGTTTTGACGCTATATATGAGCGGCTTTAGACGAAGTGTACTTTAACAGCGTGTGTCGAGCAGGAAATGCAGGGGTCATAGGCTCTCGCCAACATTTCCAAGGTCAGTTCAATTTCCTTCGGCGTTTTGTCCATAATCTTTGGCACCAGCGCTTTCATGTCTAATTCGATGTTGCCGTGGTTCTGGTTCGTTGGGATAACGCAGTTAGCTTTTGTGCAAACGCCTTTCTCGTTGTACGTGTAATCGTGGAACAGGATGCCTCTGGGAACTTCAACTCCGCCGACGCCGCGTCCTGCCTTAACTTTCACGTCTGGGTTGTTGTAGTCTGGTTGGCTCTGCAAGCCGGCGGCTTCCAGCTCGTTAATCAGCCTGATTGAGTCTTCTACGCTGTGAACGACTTCAACCAGTTGCGCGATACTGTTCATGAATGGGTTGTGGCATACTGGTTTGAGGCTGAACATTTCAGCAACTTTCTTTGCCAAGGGAGAAAGCAGGTCATAGTTAATGTTGAGTCTGGCAAGGGCGCCGACCATGTATGAGTCTCGAGCGTGTTTTGCCCATTTCGCCGTTGACTGTGGTACAATGTACTCGTTAGTGTATGAAAGGTATTCGCTTGCAGGTGCAGAGTCTGTGTCGGTGGAGCCGATTTTTCCGTCGTAAAGCGCGTATTCGTCTGGTTTGGTTAACGCTATGAACTCGGTTTCCCTAACAAAGTCAGGGATTTTAGGTGCCAGAGTCTGCAGCAGTTTCGCGACGGCTTGCAAGTCTGGAACCGACGCTTTCAGCTTCTCTCTGAGTCCGCTTAACTCCTTCATGGTGGGGATTTTTGAGAAACCGCCCGGCAGCAGCCTTTGAGGATGTGTCGTCCTGCCGCAGAGCATATCGGACATCTCGTTTGCTAGTCTGTGCAGGCGCAGAACGGTTTTGACTTCGTTAGGATTAGAAGACGCAAGCGGAATGACGGAGCCAACGTCCATGAGGTCGGGAAGAACCAGAAAGCCCACGTGTAAAATGTGGCTTTGCATGTTCTCTGCGTGTAACGCGATTTTTCTTAGTTTGAGGTCTTGGTCGCTTATCTCGATGCCCATTGCTGCTTCAGTGGCTCTTAAAGATGCGAGGGTATGGCCTATTGAGCAGATACCGCAGATGCGCGAGGTGATGTGGTGCAGCTCACTCCATTTGCGTCCTACAACCATGGCTTCAAAGAAGCGGGGCGCTTCAGAGATGTTCCATTCGCAGCGTTCTAAAGCTCCATTTCTCACGTTTACGTAGATGTTTCCGTGACCTTCAACTCTTGTCACGTGGTGTACTTCAACATCAAAATTCTTGTTTTCCATTATCTTTTCCTCTCCTGCCATCCGAAATATAACTTAAACTTGTTAATCGCGTCGTCAACCGTGAGACCGTACTTGATTAAAACTTCTTTTTGGGAGTTTTCGTTCGGGTTGTCCA
>CAZZLA010000031.1:0-8279 GCA_964655035.1 uncultured Candidatus Bathyarchaeia archaeon
CCGAAAACGCGGAAACCTCAAACCCTAAACCCTGCATCAACTTGTCCGCTGGACCCTTAACAGGCGCACCAGCAATTATCGGGCTTACCGCCACTTTTTTCGCGTCTGTACAACGCAGCGCGTCTCTCACGCCGTTTACAGCCAAAATCGTGCCTATACTGACTATTGGGTTGCTTGGGCAGACAATCACCTTCTCCGCTTCATTAATTGATTCTAAAACGCCTGCAGCAGGCTTCGCCCTATCACCACCGAGAAACTCAACACCCAAAACCTCGTCTTTTCCACCTCGTTTAACAAAATACTCTTCAAAATGAACCAAGCCTTCCTCAATCAAGACCCTAGTTTCAAACCTGTCATCTGTCATGGGCAAAACAGTCACTTCAAGCCCTAACAAGCGGCTGACACGCGCTGTAACCTCAGACAGCTTTACGCCGTTTTTTAACAGGTTTGTTCTGAAAATGTGCGTGGCAAGGTCCTTGTCACCGAGGTTGAACCATATTTCACGATTGAATTTTCTGAGTGCTTCAAGACAGTGAAAAGTGTCTCCTCTGATTCCCCAACCTTTGTCTTCATTAACGATGCCTGCCAAAGTGTACGTGACTATGTCAACGTCTGGGGATATGTGTAAACCAAACAGTTCAATGTCATCGCCTGTGTTCACGATTATAGACAGGTCTTTTTGGTTGACGAGTTTCACGAGTCCTGCAAGAAACCTTGCTGCTCCTACTCCACCTGCTAACGCTGTAATCACTGTTTTCACGTTGAATCTTATATGTGCGCAGGCGCTTCAAGAATCTTCCGTTTGGCTATGCACCCTATTTCCGCTGATGCTCTTTCTCTGAAACCCAGTATTCAGCTGCTGAACCTTTAGCGTCAACAATCTGCTCTTTTTTGAACACCGGCGCTTCGCTCTTGTATCTTTCCACGGCTTCTTGTAAAACTGGAAAAACGTCTGTTCGGTGAGAACCAGAAACCAATACGTACACCATCTCTTCTCCGACGTTGAATTCGCCGAGTAAATGGTGAATCTGAACATCAACTATTTCTGGCTTCTTAGCTAAGTCATCGCAGATTTTGGTGAGAACTTCGTTGGCTTTTTCTTCATATGCTTCCAACGTTAGTTTCCGCACTTTCTCTCCTTCAAGGTTTTCTCCGCGAACCACGCCTATGAAAAGGGTTATGGCTCCAGCGTTTTCGTAGTTCTCGTTTTTCTTGGTGTTGCTTAAAAGGTCTGAAACCGAGAACGTTCCTTTTTCATGCACACCTGCGCGTGTTGTCATCCCGTCACCTTCATAAAAGAACCATATCAGCCTCTAAAGACGTTTCGCCTAAACAAACCTTATGACGAAAAAAAGGTCTAAGCGAACCCGGAAAGCTCTTAGCGCTATTCGGCTTGCGGGGCTTCCTGAACTGGCGTATGAGAGGGTTGAGCTACCAGTTTTGATTTTCTGATGCCAACGTGCCTGAGAGGTGCCACTTTCTTGGCTTCGTTGTAGACGTCAGAAGCTATTTTCCCCAATACCATTTCTTGAACAAACTGGTCAAGCGTTAGTGCAGCGGCTTTTTCGTTGGCGGTTTTCGCCATCATGTTGCGGATGAGTTTTTCCTGTGATGTTTTGATTCGCGAAAGCGTGAGGGCTGACACGGCTACTCTTAGTTTGTAACTGTCTTTTGTGGTTAGGTTGAAAAGGCCGTCAACCTTTGTGGTTCTTCTTCTCACTAGGCTTCGTAGATAGTCACGTGAGTATTCGTGACCTTTGAATAGCGTGTGAGCGGTTTTTCCATCAATCTCGTTTATCTGGAAGAACATTTTCAGGTATTGGTGGGAAAAGTCGCCTGTGATGTCGTAGAGTGTGGCTTCCACTATTCGTCCGATAAGCTGCTTTGGCTCTTCTGCTGGTAATGCGCCTAACTCTACGTTCCCGAAGAAAGACGGTGCAATTACCATGTACCAGGCTTTGCTTCGCCATTTGTCGCGTACGTGTTTACTTTTAGCTCTCGAAGACAAGTTTATCCTCCAAATGCGGCTTCATCATTCTCAATGCGATATTAAAAGGTTTACCGTTGCAGGTTTATCTTCTCGATGTCACCAATGTACTTTCTCAAAACCTCAGGAACAGCAACCGAGCCATCTTCTTGCTGGTAGTTTTCCAGTATGGCAACGATGGTTCTGCCAGTGGCTATGGCTGTTGAGTTTAACGTGTGCACGAAACCTTTTGTGGGTGCACCTTCCTTTTCCCTGTATCGTATGTTTAATCTTCTAGCTTGGTAGTCTGTGCAGTTGCTGCATGAAATGATTTCCCTGTACGCGTTTTGCGCTGGCATCCACGCTTCGATGTCGTATTTTTTGGCTGCGACTGTGCCGATGTCGCCTGTGCAAACGTTGACAACGCGGTGAGGCAAGCCAAGTTTTCTGGTGAGGTCTTCGGCGTTGTGGAGAAGTTCTTCGTGCAGCTTCCATGATTGTTCTGGCGTGCAGAAGATGAACTGTTCTATCTTGTTGAACTGGTGGGTTCTGAATATGCCACGTGTGTCTTTGCCGTGGGCACCAGCTTCTTTTCTGAAGCACGCGCTTATTCCTGCGAGTTTAAGCGGTAAGTCTTCTTCTTTGAAGACTTCGTTCATGTACATGGCTGCCATGGGGTGTTCTGAGGTTGCGATCAGGTATAGGTCTTCGTTTTCGATTTTGTAGAGCACTTCGGCGAAGTCGCCGAGCGCTGTAACGCCTTCGTATGGTTCTTTTCTCATCAGGTATGGCGGTTCCACGGGTTGGTAGCCTTTTTTCGTCATTTCTTCCATGGCGAAGCTCATCAGCGCCATGTCTAGGAGAACGCCTTTTCCTTTCAGGTAGAAGAATCTTGAGCCAGCAATCTTTCCTGCTCTTTCCACGTCTACTATGTCAAGGTTCAGGGCTATGTCGATGTGGTTTTTTGCGGGGAAGGCGAATTTCGCTGGTTTGCCCCAAGTTTTTATCTGCACGTTGTCGTTTTCGTCTTTCCCGAACGGCACGGTTTCATGCAGCAAATTCGGAAGCCGCATCAGGTAGTCATGGGTTTTCTCTTCTTCCTCAGTGACCTGCTTTTCAATGGCTGTGATTTCAACGTCGATTGCTTTTGCCTTTTCAACTTCAGCTGCAGCGTCTTTTCCAGCTTTTTTCAGCGTGGCGATTTCGCCGGTTACAAGTTTTCTCTCGTGGCGGAGCTCGTTAAGCTTTGTCAAGTCTTGACGCCATTCTCGGTCCACCACGATAAGCTCATCAAGCATTTTGAGGTTTTCAGGGTTTCCACGCTTGGCCAAATTGTTCTTTACGAACTCGGGGTTTTCACGGATAAGTTTGATGTCTAACATTCTGTCCTCACGAAATCAACTCAATTCTATCAGGGTTGATTATTTAAACTTGCCATAACCGCTTTGACTTGTCCCATCGGAGCTGTTATGCGATTTTTGACTATAGCCCCCCTTATATATACAGTAGTGGGTTTAATCGTACCTGCCTTATGCCATACTGCCTTATCGATTTAATCGTAGTTTTTAATAAGGGCTTAAACATAAAAAGGAGTTGTATGTGTAATGAACAAGAAAAGTAGAATTGAACAATCGAAAGCATACCAAGACGACAAGTACATCAAAGCGTGGTTAGTGGGGCTAAGTGAACGAACACGGCTGAACTACCTTGAAGGCTATGCAGATTGGTATGCTTTCATAGGTATGACCCCCACACAGATGATTGAAAAGCGACTAAAAGACACAAGCAGTGACAGCATGGCTGACCGAATGTATTTTGAACAGAAGTTCAGAGCCTACAAAGCACACCTTGAAAACCGTGGCACCTTAAGCCCAGCCGCTGTGAAATCCCAGCTTATCCCTGTAGCTTCATTCTTCAGTCGAAACGGCTTACCGCTAAGTCTGAAACGAGGTGACTGGGAATCAAATCAAATTCAAAAAGTGAAGACAGCTAAACTGAAGTTAGAAAAAGACGACATCAAATCAATGTACACCCACGGCAACACAAGAGACCGAGCACTGCTGTTAGTTTTAGCGCAATCCGGTTTTAGTGAAGTTGATGTTTCCAACTTCAGAATTGAAGACTTGAAAGGGATATACACAGCACCTGAAACTGAACACTTCTTCTTAGAAAAAGCGAGAGAAAAGACAGGTGAAGTGCAAGCTACTTGTTTAAGTTATGAAGCACTGCACGACATCAGAGCTTGGCTGCAAGAGCGTGGCAACCCATCTGAAGGATACTTGTTTGTCGGCATCACCGTAAGTAAAGGACAACAGCTTGAAGTGCGAGCCATTGGCGATGCAATGAAAGCACTGGCAAAGAAAGCATTTGGAGCTGAAAAAGCTAAGAAGTTCAAAACCAAGATGCTCAGAAGTTTTTACAATAGCGCACTGCTGAGGGCTAACATACAGCCACAAGAAATGAAAGACTTAATGTTTGGACACCAAAGACGTGGCGCACGAAGCCACTATGATTATGATGAACAAACCATCCGTGAAAACTACACTAAAGCCTTCGAACACATGACAATCAATGGGTTACAAACCAGAACAGACATAGCAAAGCTAAAGGAAGAAATGATTAAACAAAAAGCTGAATTTGCTGACATGTTGGTTGAACAAAAACGTGAGTTTATGGCTTACATTGAAGAGAAATTGAAGCATGTGGAAGAACTGGCTGATGACCCAAGATTCAAAGAATTACTTGAGAAAAGACACAATGAATGGTTAGAAAAACGTGAGAAACAAGATGAAGAAGACCGCGTGGCTGAATACCGCGAAGGACCCCCAGACGTGAAGGTTGACGAGGAAAAAATCAAAAAAGCAAAAGCGACTTTTGAGAAAAAGACGGGGGAAGACGTTGAAGGAATCACGTAAAGAGCAGTGACCTTCATCTTTTATCTTCAATCACTTAAACCGTTTTTCCCATGAAGTAGCAGGTTTTTTTCATTTTTTGTTGTCTTCTTGTTTTCCTTGTTCTGTTTTCTGTTTCGTTACCTTGTTTTTTTCTTCTTTTTGCACATGTTCTTTTCCATTGTTGTTTCCATTGTACTATTGGAGTTTTTCCGTTTTGTTTGGCTGTTTTTCTTTTTCTGTTTCTATTGCCTGTTCTGTTCCTTACACCTCAGTACTCGACCAAAGAAACCTTTCGAATTTTGCATGAAAAGCAGGACAATACCCTTTTTGTCGTAGTTAATAGCATTCTGAATAGCGTTTTTCAAGGGTGTAGTTGTTGTTAACCACTTTTGCTTAAATCCTATGATTGTTCTTTTGTCCAGATGGTTCACATTTATTGCAACGATGTCAACATCCTGTTTGAATCCTTCCTTTATATGATTTGATAGATTATCGATTACTGAGGATTCTTCGGGAATGGGAGTCAAGAAGCCACGATTATAAGGTATAAGATACTTCTCAACAGGCTTTTTCACATCTACTTTCTTACCATTAATAATCAAATCTGGATGAACACCCAGCATTACGTTAAACCCGTAAAGTTTTGCCAATCTTGCAAGTCTAGCTTCTGCTGATATGTGGGCAAGAATTATTCGCAATTTCGTTACTCTTGACATGGCATTTCTTGAAACTTTGAAATTCGAAGAAAATTCACGGTTTTTGCTCAATCTCTCATATTTTCTAATATGACCTTTCATGTGACGTTTTATTTCTGACAGCTTTTTGCTTGTGTCCACACCAATGTTATCGAGAGTGTGCAAATCAATAATCAGGGATAAAATATGAAGAATTAGAGTATCTCTAGATTCATTAGTCATCGGGCTGGGTAACGGTTTCCAATTACTATCAACAAAATCTCGCACTGTATCTATTTCCAAAGCATCCCAATAATCATCATTCGCTTGAATCTTTTCACTAAACCAATTCCACGCGCTAATAACGGTTTCAGGTGTTGTTTCCCAATAATATTCTGCATCATAATAAAAACCAGCCATGCCCAAAAGGTCATCGATTCTTTTTAAGCCAGATTGCCCAAAAATATTAATTATTAAGGAAAAACCTTCAGTATCTGTTTTTTCTGACTCATCTTTGACCACCTCAATTAATTCTGGAAGGGTAAATGCGAAAAAAGGCTTACCATTTTCTTGTCTCATCACAAAAGATGGAGTTTTGCTTAATTCTATTGCCATTCGTATTTTCTTCTCACGAAGAATCTTGTCTATTTTCATAAAACACTCTTTGCAATAAAATCCGCCAAGCTTCTCAGAATCTTCTTCACTAATTAGCTTACCACACTCAAGGCAACAATCTTTTTTTGTTTCTCGACTCAACCTAAACCATAACTCTGCAATTTGTTTAGTTTAAATTCCAGTTTTAATGTTTTGCTAAAATCATAAAACAGGAAGGAAATTAAATTTTAATCCAAGGTAACTAAAATCAACAAAAACCAAGTTACTTTCCCGAAACCAACGGTTTTACTGGGGTTTCGATTTTGGACTAAAATTTTGGATTTTGGACTAGAATTCCAGAATGCATGGAATCCTGCTAAAAAAATCTGGACTAAATCCAGAATCTAATCCAGAATTTGGATTTTGCTGTAGAAAATACACTTTTTCCACAAATCGGAAACCAGATTTCCAACGGTTTCTCCAAAGAAGACGTGCTGTCCAAAGGGTTCCAAGATAAAAATATTATTAAATATAAGTTTAATTTAGTTTATATATTCAACCACATTTTCTAGTTTAAAATCGCCAACCATTATATATTATTATAGTAGCACTGTTTTGTTTTGCGGTTTTGCGGTTTTCCCTGTGAAACCACACGAAATCACAGTGGAAAAGCCACGGAAACAACACTATTCACCATTTCCCAAGCGCAAAACCAATGAATACCTTAATTTCTCTGCACGCACCATAAGTTTCAGTGCAGACCGCGCTACATCCAAACATCAGTTCAAACCGGTGTTGTGAACTTTGTTATTTTTTTACCCCAAAAATTTTCATCCAAGAGGCTTCTTAATCTTGATATAGTATATCGCCATCAGTTTCCCCATGCGCCACTCTCCATTTTTATATATTAGCCCCTTAGCCACAAGCCCATTACGTGTCAATTTAACTATTAAGTGGCTCATTTCAAGACGTGAAGCCACAAACCCCGAAGATGTTCACACGCCCCCTCGTTGATTATGTCTAAACACTTCTGTTCAACTTCGGACAACACATAATATCATCTCCCAAAAACGCATCTTTCTTGAATTAGTTTGGTTAGTAAGGTTAGTTTGGCTAGTTGGGTTGCCAAAACCTGTTGAAACCACGAAATTAACACACCCAGTGTAAACATGTTTGGGAAAACGTTTGATTCTTAGAATGATGGTTTTATCTACCGCTATACGTTTACACTTTAACACTATAACACTATTTGGGTGAGAGTGTAAATAATAATAGTAGTAGTTAACGAGAACTTTGAGAAAGTGTAAAAGTGTTAAAGTGTTAATCAGATACCTGAGTAAAATGTGCCTTTTGTTGTTTAAACGGTGAAAAACCACGCTTTTACACACAGTGTGTAAATTCAAAGGTATCTACCCCTACAAGTTTATAAAATACTGGTGGAGTGCCCCTTGGTTTCTTCACTTTCTGATTAAATAACCATTTCTTGCCGGCGTTAGCAATCAACATTCTGCTTGCGTTACCATATATACATTCAATATCACCGTTATTTTCTAAAGTTTTTACCGTTGAATGAAGTTCATCATTTGTGTCGTTCACTTCAAGTTCAGCAGCCAATTTTTGTTTTGAAATCACTTTATATTCGGTTATGATAGCTAATGTTTTTTCAAGTATTTCTTTATCACTTTTCATTCTACCGTAGCCTTTGCGCTTACGTTTATAATCAATCAGCATTTGCTGAAAGTTTTTCAGGTAGAATTCTTGTGTCTTAATCGCTTGTTCAATATCTTGAATTTCTGAAACTAAAATTTTAGGACATGCTGTTATAATGTTATTGAAAAATCTGCTCACCGTATATAATGCTGTACGTTTCAATACTTTTTCAGCTTGCCTTGCAACATAGCCTCTCATTGGGTCTAAAACACCGTAGCTACGCTTTTTTTGTCTGCATTCAAGTTCATATTTATGCCATTTATCATCTGCTTCTTCATCAGGAGTAACCACCCGAAGAGGGGGTTGTATCAACTTCACTAAGTTTTCTGCTATTTTTGCCATTACATCTTTGTTTTTATTAATTTGATTTTGGTGTAAATAATCAGAAGGTAATTCTTCATCATATTCATCTATTCTTGGAAGATTTGGTAATTTTGGTAG
>CAZZLA010000031.1:8289-10283 GCA_964655035.1 uncultured Candidatus Bathyarchaeia archaeon
TTTGAAATGTCAATTCTATTCATACCACCCTGCAAACATTGGTCTTCAATGGGAAACGTGTACAGGTAAGGTGTTGTGGCAGCTAAAAATGATTTGGCACAATGTGTGACTCTTTGTTCACCATGTTTAATCGTATCACGTAAAGGTATCGTGCCGTCATAAACTTCACTTAGTAATTCTAAGCTACCAGACATGTAGTCTTTATGCTTAATCCCTTTCACCATAGAGGTGTACTCGTCGCATATAATTACCCCAACGTTGCCGATTACGTATTTCTTTTCTATTTTTTCTGTTTTCTCATTATAAGATTCAATTTGGTGCCAAGTTAGATGTCTTATTAATGATTCGTCGCTAAACTTGCTTATGATAAGGCGAATGTTGCTGCCGACCATCTTTTCAACGAATCTGATGATAGGCAAAGTCCAACCTTTTACAGGGACAGACTTCCAATCACCACTTCCCAAAATACCCAATATCCACGTGGTTAGAGGTAGTGTACCCGCACTGCTACCTGTGTGAATGTTGTAGCAACAGGTTGACAACATTGTTTCAACATTCGCCACGCAAAAGGGTCTGTTAAGTACAGGTATCTTGCTAATCATCAAATTTGAATTGTCTTTGATAAACCCTTCAGCCAAAATCTCTTCATAATCTGCCACTTCACTACACCTCAGAATCCAAATCCACGTTGATGTAGCAGTGTGTTCCACCGTCATCACTTGGTATCATTTTACCGACAAGCAACAACTTGTAAACTCTCTGAATATTGTCGCAAAAACGTGTGACGTCTTTCTCATTAGTTGCTGATACTTTGATAAGTGCGGTTCCTTTTCTGATTTTATTAGACATCATTCATCACATCATTTTCGCTTCCAGCATGGAAGCCTGTTTCACCCTAAGTGGAACATCTTACTCTTTGTCTGGAATGGTATTTAAATATAGTGTACTTTTTTAATTAAATCTGTTAAAAACTGATGGTGACAGACGTAGAAACATATGCCTACATATGTATTTTTATTTAAATTTTTTAAATAACTGACGGGAGGACATCACAACACTAAAAACGCGGGGAAACTTAGCGCGCGCTGCGCTTCCTCAAGTGTATTTACGCCCGAGGGCATGCGTTGGCGCTTTCTTTGTTATATGTTTGGTCATTTGAGAGAGCAATGATTTTCTAATTTCTTAATTCGAAGCTACCTTGGATGAATAGCATAATTTTATTTGACTGTCCGAACAAAAAGACAGGTATGCATAGACGACCAACGAAGGTTTTTATTTCTCATTCCTCAAAAGACAAGAAATTAGTTGATAGAATAGTCGATGACTTAAGAAGCAAAGGGATTTCTGTCTGGTACGACAAATTCGAAATCCAAGCAGGGGATAATATTGTTGAAAAAATTAATGAAGGGTTAAAGGATTCAAAATATCTTGTCTTAATCTTGTCACCCAATGCTCTCGGCTCATCGTGGGTTAATGAGGAGAGCAGTTTTGGCATACTTCAGCAAATTACTTTGAAATCGGTTTTTGTAATACCCGTACTAATTGAGGATTGTAATATCCCGCCTCTTCTTCAGCCAAGGAGATATATTGATTTCAGGAAATCTTACAAAAATGGCATTGCAGAATTAGTCGAAAGGTTAGCTAAGGATGGAGAAGTATTGGACAACCTATCTAAGAATGAAATTTCACCTTGGCCAGATGTTTCAAAATCAGAAGAGGAATATGTTTATCTTTACTCGAACAGGTTCGACAGAGTCTTTTTGCTTCCCTGTGTACTTAGCGACCCATCACGCAAGTTAATTGACTATATTACTCATACATTGAACCTGCCTTTATCTCTTCCTTTTTTTGATAAAAAGTGTGATCAATACAAGCGCAAGCGCAATTACTGTAACCGTAGCGGCTATTACAGTATTTTCTATGTTACCGTTTGAAGGTATCGAATCTGTGGGGGCAGTCGGTGACGGGGAAAGCATTGGAGGCGATGTGGAGGG
>CAZZLA010000032.1:0-10273 GCA_964655035.1 uncultured Candidatus Bathyarchaeia archaeon
GCTAATTTCAGTTACAAAATTCGTGAACCAAGCGAATTGATGCAACGCGCGCGCTATCTGGTGCTGTTGCATTTATGCTCAGAAAAAGATGGTAACAGAATAGCCAATAATTGCCTGTAGAACCCTGAAAAGGTTATTCTACGCTTTCAAGAAAAAGTGGAGTTACGTGCAAATTTTCCGAAATATAAAAAACCGAAAAACACTACTCTACCACGGTGATAGAAAAAGTGCCTGTAGTACAAGTTTCTGTTTGGGCTGGTATGAGTTCTGAGAACAAGAAAAAAATAGTTGAAGGAATAACACAAGTGATCCAAGAAGTTGGGGTTCCCCGGGAAGCCATCACTATTATCCTATATGAGGTTCCGAAGACCGACTGGGCTTCCGGCGGACAGCTGCATTCAGAAAAATTCCAGAACCGCTAAACTCAACTCGTTGAAGTTCGTCTAATAACCTTGCCCTTTTATCTGCGGGAAGTAGTTAACTTTAAAAGTGAAAAGGGTGCATGCTATTCGAAGAGGTTTGCTCTACGTGAATTATGAAAAGCACAACGGATGGCCTTATGATCACGTTGAACATTGGCCTCCAATGACTTACAGAGACAGATCGGCTCCCACCGCCCAAATTTTATCTGATTTTTCTAGTTTCCTCAAAAAAGAAAGCCTCGTCAATCAAAATAAGGAACTGCAACCATGGCTTCCTTTCTGTGAAGGCAAATGTTCCTTCTGCTATTTCGCAGTAAGTTGTGAAACGCAAAACTTGACGCCTTACATTGCTGCATTAAAGAAGGCGTTAACTCTCTACGCGGAGAACAAGTATATTCAATCGAGCGTTTTCAACGAGTTGTATGTAGGTGGAGGAAGTCCTTCAGTCCTTTCCAATGAGCACATTGCAGATATATTGGGCTTTTGTCGCACGACTTTCAGTCTCAGCGCGGATCACCTGACTAAATTCACGGCGTGCACCACCAGTCTATCTGAAGACAAGATTCGTGTGCTTTACTCAAATCATGTTGACCAATTGGATGTAGGGATTCAAACTTTTAATGATGAAATGCGCAAAATTTTAAGGGTTCGCGATAGTGGTCGAGTGGCAAAACGTAAGTTGCAGTTAATAAAGAGGCAGGGGCTCCGTGTCAGTATCGACTTGCTTTATAATATGCCCGGGCAAACAGTTGAGCAGTGGAAAGACGACATTAAGCAAGCGTTAGAGCTTGAAGTTGAAAGCGTAGACTGTTATCCGTTGGATTTGTATCCTGGGACTCCTCTTACAAAGAGAATCGAAGCAGGTGAGTTGCCTCCCATAGGCGATGACTCTGTGGAAATGGAGATGTATCTTGAAGCTTACAGAATTTTTAAGGAAAACGGGTACAAGCCGACTTGCCACAACAGGTTTTCAAGGGTTAAAGAGGATTTCAACAAGCCTTCATCTGAGGTTGTGGGCACTGGTGCTGGTTTTTTCATGGGGCACATTGATCGCTTTCTGTATTCTGATATCGATGATATTCAAAGTTACATTTTGAAGGTTAAGCAAGGTGCGTTCCCTATTGCTCGCTTGCACAAGGTCTCGAAGGAAGACGAGATGAGAAAGGCTATGATGCTTATTTACATCCGTGTTCCTGTCGAGCGCGAGGAATTTAGAGCTGAGTTCGGCATGTTTCCCGAAGAAGTGTTCCCTGCCGAAATAAGCAAACTGAAGAATCAAGGTCTTATCGAAGTAAAGGACGGAAAAATACAGTTGACTGAAAAGGGCGATCCTTGGCGGTTCAACATTTCTTGGGAGTTCTTCAAAGACACTTAACATTAAAGAAGTGTCATGTTAAAAAATAGCTAAGATGACTGCTTTTCGTGGAGGCTCAACCAGACAGAAAAGGCTGTATAAACGCCTATCAGAGCCTTCCCGAACCGAAAAAGTGAAAACTCACTACTTCTCCAATAGCGACTGCAACATTTTTATCGCAGACCAAGCGGCAAGCGCGCTTGTGCGCGGGTTCGCAGGGTGAGGGTCATTCGCAAACCGTAGACACATCTCGCCGAATCGCCATTTCACCGAGAATTCGTGCGTGTTACGCTGCACCTCAGGGTCTGAAACCACTTGCACACTCACTTTAGCGGGTTTAACAGTTAAAGCCAAAGTGGCGGCAACATTCATTTCCCGCGGATGAAGCCGCGCAGCCTCGTCAGCACTTCCCTCATAAACAACCTTTGCTTCCCTGTTATTCATGTCAAACGCTTTCGGGTTCTTTCGCGAAGTTAAAATAACCTCGTCTACCCCGGCCAAAGCCGCACTGGAAAGCGCGTCCAAGCCGCCAATAGCCCCAGATGGCACGTGAATCTTGCTGTTCTGAAAGTTTAAGTCTAAAAGGGCGCCAGTGCTCATCACAATCAAATCAATGCCTGCAGAAACGATGCGTTCCACGTATTCTCGGGCAGCCTGCTGTGACGCCGCTTCCACGATTACCCTAGGCTCAAGCTTCAGCATCTCATCAAGACTCGCCACGACCGTTACAGGAAAATGCAGCGAACTCTTAAGCGTTTCAGATTTTTTGCCATCGAAATCGTAAAGAATCAGCTCGTCGCATACGACCATTCTTCGATCCACCGCTTCAGCTATGAGAGTGCCTATGGCGCCGCAGCCTATTATGCCAACTTTCATTTTTTGAGTTTCTTTCAAAGGCTTCACATTTCATATTCCGCTATAAACGTAACCTCAGGATATTCCGCTAGTTCTCTGCCGCTACCCTTTTCCCCTAAAACTTCAAGATTAGCAACTTTGCATGTTCCAGCTATATCAACGTTGCCTTTCTGGATGATTTCCGCCGCTTTCTGGTCTCCAGCGTAAACCGTTAACGTCTTGATTTGCGTGTTCAGCGGCATTCGCTTCTCTGCTTTCTCTCGTCTAACTTCGCCTATTACTGCGATAATCAAGTCTCCATGTTCTTCCGCTTGGTCATCCGCAAGCGCTTGGGTAAATTCAGGCCAAGGCGACAATTGCAAACTCCTGTAGCCTTTGTAATCAACGTACATGGCTTGGTAGATTTCCTCCGTCAGATGTGGCGTTACCGGAGAGAGAAACTGCAAGACACGATATAACACTTCGTAAAGCGCGTGTTGTGCAGCTGCTTTTTTAGCTTCACCGTGTGTTTCTGGCCTGTAAAGTCTATCCTTAACCGCTTCCACATAGCAGTCGCAGAGAGCGTGCCAAGTAAAATTGCGAATTTCTTCCACAGCGATGTTGAATTGACATTTCTCCATGGCATCAGTTACTTTCTGTGTTAACTTTTCCGCCTTGCTTAAAATCCACTTATCCAAAGGTTGAAGCACAAACGCACCTGTTTCATTAGGTGTAAAGTCTTCCAAAAGTTTAGTCGCAAATTTCGACACGTTCCACAATTTAACAAGGAAGCGCCTGCCATACTCTACATCGGGCCACCTGAAGGGAATATCCGAACCCGTAGCGCCGCCTGCCGCTGCCCACTGGCGCGTGGCGTCCGAGCCGTACTTGCCTAAAACTTCAGGTGCTGCAACGTAGTTCTTAAGTGACTTGCTCATTTTTCTGCCATCTGAACCAAGAACCATGCCGTTTATGAGGCAGGTTTTGTATGGCTTCTCGTTGAAAAGTGCCAAGTGCCGGACCATAAGATAGTACGCCCAAGTGCGGATTATATCTATGCCTGACGGGTGCACGTCAGCAGGAAATAGCCTGTGCCAATCTTCACAGGCTGGCCAGCCTGCGTGCACTGCACATGTGATTGAGCTGTCCATCCAGGTGTCAAACACGTCGCGCTCTGGGATGAACTCGTTACCGCCGCATTTTGGACATTTATCTATGCGTGGGTTTTCCAGTTTCGGGTCGATGGGAACCCAGTTTTCTTCAGCGAGGATTAGTTCACCGCAGTTTTTGCAGTACCATACGGGTATGGGTGTTGCGAACACGCGTTGGCGGCTTATTACCCAGTCCCAATCTAGGGATTTTGCCCAGTCAATCAAGCGCGTTTTCATGTAATCAGGATACCATATTACTTCGTTGGCGGCTTTCTCCACGGCGTCTGTTAATTTGCGGGTTTTCATGAACCACTGCTTGCGCTCAAGAATTTCAACATGTGACTTGCAGCGGTCACATACACCGACTTCCTGCATGAGCTTCTCTGTTTTCTCCAGCAACCCTTCCGCGGCGAGGTCTTCAACGATGGCTTTTCTGGCTTGGTTCACGGTTAAGCCTGCGTATTTGCCGCCGTTCTCGGTTATCCTTCCGTTCTCAGTAAGAAGCGTTATGACATGAAGTTTATGTTTCATCACTGTCTTTACGTCTTCCTTGTCTCCGTACGTGCAAATCTGAACCACACCCGTGCCGAAGTCTGGGTCAACTGCTTCATTGCCGATAATCTTCACGGTGCGGTTGACTATGGGGACGGTGATTTTTTTGCCGATGCACTTCTTGAACCGTTCATCTTCAGGGTTCACTTCAACCGCTACGCATGCAGGAATGAACTCAGGTCGCGACGTTGCAATCAGCAGGTGCTCTTTGCTGCCTTCCAAGTGATAGCGGATGTAATTCAGTGTGCCTTCGCGTTTCTCGTAGTCAACTTCTGCGTCTGCGATGGCGGTTTCGCAGCGTGGGCACCAGTTCACTGGGTGCGTTCCCTGGTACATGTAGCCTTTCTTGTGCAGGAGTATAAAGCTGAGTTGCGTCCTGCGCCAGTAATCAGGGTCCATTGTGCGGTACTCTGTGGTCCAGTCTATGCTACAGCCCAATTTCAGGATGGCATCCTTCATTATGGCGATGTACCTTTCGATGAGCTGCTCGCACCAATTGCGGAACTGGTCGGGCGGCACATCACGCTTTCGAACCTTATGCTCTTTTTCCACCTGTATCTCGATGCTTAAACCGTGGCAGTCCCAGCCCTGCGGGAAAAGCACGTTGAAACCTCGCATGCGCTTGTAGCGGGCTACGATGTCGAAGTAGGCCCAGTTCAAGATGTTGCCCATGTGAAATTCGCCTGAAGGGTACGGTGGTGGCGTGTCGATGGTGAAGGGAACACGTTTGGTGTCGTTCCAGTCGAAATGATAAATGCCCATTTCTTCCCATTTCTGCTGCCACTTCCGCTCGATTTCCGCGAAGTTATATTTTCTAGGCAGAGACTGCATTTCTCAACGTTCTCCGTTACGTTTATAGGCTTTAGAAAAATTAAAATACGACTAAATAACATTATCCCTTCAAGGTTTCGGGGAGCTGGGAAACGTGACCCGGCTGAGAGGACAACTGAATCGCTGTCGACCCTTAGAACCTGAACCAGATAATACTGGCGGAGGGAAATCAGTGAATCAAACAAGAAAACATACTCTTTTAAGCAGATTTAGAACAGCTTTTTCAACTAAGGTATTAGCCGAAGTTATAACATTTACCGCTTTGGCGACAGCGTTAAGCTTCGTAACATTCACCCTTTTACCGCAGGGTGGCTCAGTTACTGCTGGTTCGATGGTACCCATCCTGTGGTTATCGCTGAGAAGGGGACCGAAAATCGGGTTATTCACTGGTGCAGTGTACGGCGTGATACAACTTGTCATTTTGCCGTATGCGTATAGTCCATTGCAAGTGTTGGTAGATTATCCGTTTGCCTTCGGTTGCCTTGGTGTGGCTGGTTTCTTCAAGAAATGGCCTACTTTCGGTGTGGTTGTGGGCGTAACGGGACGCTTCGTGATGCATTTCATTTCAGGGTTTGTTTGGTTTGGTCCGATGTTCGCGCCGGATCTGAACCCCTTTGTTTATTCTGCTTTGTACAATGCAAGCTATATGGTTCCTGAGTTGGTGATAAGTGTGTTCTTAATCTACTTGATTCAGAAGAGTAAAGCGCTTAACATTTACCTGTAGGTCGGATTGCCAAAATGGGGAAGATCTCAAACCTAAATCTCAAGAAACTCCTAAACTGCATAAAAACAGACAAGCGGGTCACGGTTCCGCCGATGCTGGGCTACGATTCTGGCGTTCACCGTCTAGGTGACAAGTACGTAGTGATTTCTACAGACCCTTGCATCGGCGTTCCAGAGGAGTGGTTCGGGTGGCTGTTGATTAATTATGCCGCGTCAGATGTTGCTTTATTCGGGGCAAAACCAGAATTCTGCACCATAACGTTGATAGGACCATCTGATACCGCACCTCGAGAGTTTCATGAAGCCATGTCTCAGGCGTGTGGTGCCGCTGACGAACTGGGCTTGACGATTGTTACGGGACACACTGGTACTTACGATGGGCTTTCAAAGCTAGCAGGAGTATGTACTGCATACGGCACTATAGAGAAGGAAAAGTTGATTACGCCTGGAGATGCCAAACCGGGAGATCAGATTTTATGCACAAAAACGATAGGTTTTGAGACACTTGTTAACTTTTCGTTGACTCATAAAGCGCTCGCGCAACAGCTGTTCGGAACCAAGCAAACAACCAAATTATCAAAGCTTGTGCGCATGCAGAGTTGCGTACGGGAAGCGTTGCAACTTGCTGAAGTAGGCGGTGTTCATGCCATGCATGATGCTACTGAAGGGGGGCTAGTAGCGGCTCTTAACGAGATGACTGAAGCCTCAAAAGTAGGCTTTGAAGTAGAAATGGCAAAAATGCCAATCACCACGGAAGTGCGAATTCTGCAGGATCACTTCAGACTTTCGGATGAACAGGTATTGGCTATGTCTTCAACCGGCACAGTCTTGGCCGCTGTCGATGCCAAAGCCAAAGACAGTGTTGAAGAAACGTTGCGCAAAATCGGTGTTTCATCGAGTTTCGTGGGCGATTTCACTAAAAATAAAGAGCGGCTTCTCATAAAAAACAAGAAATTCCTGAAATTTTCGCATGCCGCAGATGACCCTTACAACAAGATTCTCTCGGCGCAAGTGTAAATGTTCATGCGTTTTCCCCGCACAAACCCTGCCAAAGTCAAGTTCGCCGCTTCAGCCATGGCAACGCCAGAATCCAACGCGGCACCCAAAGAAGCCACAATCGGCAAACCAACCTTCGACGCTTTGAAGACAATGTCTCCCGATAACCTTCCAGTTGAAGTCAAAAAACACTCGCCAAAGCGCGCTTGCTTAAGCGCAGCCATGCCGATAACTTTGTCCACGGCGTTGTGTCGCCCCACATCCTCAGCTAAAGCCACCATCGAGCCGTCAGCCATGTAGATCGCAGCAGCGTGTACACCACCTGTTTGCTTGAAAACCTCAGCTTTAAAATTCAGCTGGTTGACGGAGTTAAAAACGACTTCAGCTTTAACCTTCAGGTTTGAGGTTACTTTTGCGGGTTTTCGCTGATACTGGTAAATCGATTGGTCGCCGCAGGCTGAGGTGACGATGCGTTGGTGAAGTCTTGAGAGGCTTAATCGCTTGTCAACGCTAACTTCGGCTTTCAGCTTTACGTAGCATGAGCCTTCGGTTTCTTTCAGGTTTACTTCTTCAATTTCCGCGGTTGACCTCAGGATGCCTTCTGAAAGCAGGTGCCCAACCGCCATCTCCTTCAAGTTCGAGGGTGAACACAGGATGGTTGCCCAGTAGGTCGTGTTTACAAACAGGTGAAGAGGCTTCTCTTCAGCCACGTAGTCGGCTACTTTTTTTGAGGTTTTCGCGGAGAGATCAACCTTACATATTTCTACTTTGCGCATGGCAAATCACATTTACCGTTTTAACTCGGACAGGAGGAAAATCACAATCTCCTGAGCCACGTTGACCTTCGTGACCATCTGCAAGCCCTTCCAGCCAGGTTGACTGTTAACGTCAACAATTACAGGACCTTTCGGGCCTTCGAGGATGTCGACGCCTGCGATTTTGCAGCCTACAACCTTGGCGGACTTGACAGCTAACTCTTCAAGATTCTTGTTAAGCTCCAACGGGGCTGGTCGGGCACCTTGGCTGTAGTTTGTTTTCCAGCTTCCTGAGACTCGCCGCATTGCAGCTATCACGCGGTCGTTAATGATGAAAGCGCGGATGTCGGAGTATCCGTGGGGCACAAATTCTTGGATGTAGATAACGCCGTGGTGGAAGGTTATGGCTTTGAAAATTGTTGAGGCTATTTCTGAGTCAACGATTCGGGTTGCGCCGATGCCTCTTGAACCGAAAAGCGGCTTGAGCACCACGTCTCCGCCTAACTCGGCGAACGCTTTCACCGCTTCGTTTGCGCTTTCCGTTGCCACTGTGCGAGGCACAGGTATGCCATTATCCTCCAGAATCGCCAGAATGTCGTATTTGTCAACGCAGTGCTCAATGGCTTCGGCGGGGTTTATGACGAGAAAGCCTTGTCGTTCAAGCTTGTAAAGCATGTCCATTCGGAAAACCAGCTCTTCCAACGAACCGCGTCCGATTGGACGGATGACAAGGGCGTTTAGCTCCTTCAGCAGTTGCACTTCGTTGACTTTGAAGTAGGGTTTTTGCCCGAGCTGCGCAACCAGCTTCGGAAACGTGAAGCATTCGCACGTAATGTCACGTTTGGTCAGTGCTTCTCTCAGCTGGGTGCTGCTCCAGGCTTCCATGTTTCTGGTTACGATTCCGATTTTCAACGTGAACCTATCCTTGCCGTTTACTCTGCAAAAAATGCTAATGGATTATGCTCTTAAAGCTTCCGTGAGCTATGCATTAAGCTGACTTTTCGCTCCGTGAACTGGCATGTTTTTTACTGCTTGCGGATGGACCCCCTCTATAGGGATAGTCGGTTCTAAACGCCTAACTCAAAGGGGTTTTTAGAGGTGCGCGCGCGAAGTTCAACAGCCGTTTCCCTCACGCCTGTGCCCTGATTATCCGGCGACACCACAAGCCTCGACACCATCGATGACTGAAACTTACGTGTTAGGCTTTGGCGCGGCAGCAATTATTATAATTATCGTAGTCGGCGTAAAGCATGGTGTAGAACCATTCTACGTAATTTTTATTTCTAATCTTTTTCAGAATTAATTCAGTTTAAACCGCATTCTACAAGCATTAAGAGGAGACAAGCGTAAAATGTGGCGGGTCCGACGGGAATTGAACCCAAAAGGGGGCGGAACCAATTTCTCTTCATTAGAATCATGCAAAAACGAGATGTACTTTGAGATATTAATGCCAGAGTGAATCGAACCGGACTTAACCCCAAACGGGTACGAGTCCCTATCACTCGCTTGCGCGTTTGGGCCTTTCTTCCTGAGTCTAAGCCAAAGTTTGGAGCCGCTGGGATTTGTTCCTTACACTCTGCGGCGAAATCTCCTGTGCATCCCTTTTTTGATGATGCCAAATGCCCACTCGTAGTCAAAAGAGGACTGCGGCGGGTCCAACGTAACCCATTACCTAAAAAGGTTTAAGTCCATTTTCTGGTACTCATGACTCGCGGGATTAATATTCAGCGAGGTCCTATCTATAATAGTGGCAAGCACACTTGGTTCTAGGGCAGAAATGATAGTAACAAGGAGGAGAAGATAATAAAGGTCGGTATCCTAACAGGCGGGGGAGACGCACCTGGAATCAACGCCGTACTGAGAGCTATAGTTAGAAAGGCAATTCAAGACTACGGATATGAAACTGTAGGAATTAAAGACGGCTGGAGAGGACTGGTTGAAGGTGAATTTATCCCCTTAGACCTGGAGACCCTTGTAGGCATACTCCCTAAGGGAGGATCAATACTAGGCACATCGAGAACTAACCCGTTCAAGAACGAAGAAGGAGCAAAGACTATTCTGAGAAACGTTTCCGAACACGGTATTAAAGCGGTCATCGTGATAGGCGGCGAAGATACGCTTAGCGTAGCCTATAAACTGTACGAAATGGGACTTCCCGTTGTCGGAGTCCCCAAAACCATCGACAATGACCTGGTTGGCACCGACTATACTTTCGGTTTCCAAACGGCGGTAGCAATTGCTTGTGAAGCACTTGACAGGCTTCATACAACGGCAGAAGCGCATCACCGAGTTATGATCCTTGAAGTCATGGGTAGACATACGGGTTGGATTGCCTTGGAGGCAGGGATTGCCGGAGGGGCAGATGTTATTCTAATTCCTGAGATACCGTTTGACATGGAAGAAGTCTGCGAAGTTATTATGAAGAGGCAAGGACGCGGTAGGAACTTCAGCATAATCGTCGCCGCTGAAGGCGCTAAACCAAAGGGGGGAGAAGAGATCGTTTATAGCAGCGGAATAGATGAGTTTGGACACGCAAGGCTTGGCGGCGTTGGTTACTATATTGGAAAAGAAATAGAGAAAAAGTTCGAAAACATCGATACTAGGGTAGTTATTTTGGGTCATCTTCAACGTGGTGGATCTCCGATCGCGTTTGAC